>CAZFVT010000253.1:0-5330 GCA_964522355.1 uncultured Woeseiaceae bacterium
ACCCAGCTCCTCGCAGTCGGCAAGATGCGCATCGCTAAGCTCGCCCACCGCGAGCACCGGTTCCTGGACCTCCCTTAAGGACAGGCCGGAGAGAATTCTCCGCAGACTGCTGATGGCCCCGCTGCCATCGTTGCCGGCGCTGACGAAGAGTGCGTATGGCTTGCCGTCGACCTGGTCGAGACAGGGGTAATAAACGCGATCAAGGAAATACTTGATAGCACCGCTCATGTAGCCAAAGTTCTCCGGTGTGCCAATGATGATGGCATCGGCGCGCAGCACGTCCGACTCGTCAGCCTCAAGGGCATCCAGTTCGCAGACCTCTACTCCTTCGATCAGGTCCGAGTTCGCGCCGCGCAGCACCGCATCGGCCATGCGGCGAGTCGAGCCGGTCTGCGAGTGGTGGATGACGAGGAGGGTTCTGGTGTTTGCCATGCTGTCCTGCAAGGTGGCTTGTTGCCTGCAGATGGTACTCTGTGCGCGCCCGAATACCCGGAAAAATGAAGGTTGCCCGCCGGATCTTTGCTGATCGTGAACAGGACCCACTACACCGCAGAGCTTCTTGAGGCGGCCGGCCGCCTGCCCGAAGCCCTGCAGCCCCCGGTAAAGCGCTGGCTCGACGTTTTTGTCGAGCGCTTGCCGGAGACGCTTGGAAATGCCGCTCCGGCTGCAGCTTCCGTCGTCCGACTGGTGGCCTCCAGCGAGTTTGCCGGCCAGGTGCTGAATCGCGACGTTGAGGGATTCTTCGCGCCGGACCACAACACCCTGACCCTGCCCGAAAGGGACGAACTGGCTGCGGAAACCAAGGCGCTGATCGCGGCGACCTCGGATCGCTCGGTGTTCATGAGCCGCCTGCGGCAGCTGCGCAATCGCACCCTGCTGCGCATTTTGTGGGCAGACTTTATTGAAGGTATTCCCATCGAGCCGAGTCTGCACGCGCTTTCCGATCTCGCGGACCTGTCGATCGAAGCGTCCGTGAGCTTCGCCGCGAGGCAGCTGGAAACGCGCTTCGGCCAGCCGGTGGGGGAAGGGGGCGTCATGCCCATGATCGTGCTGGCAATGGGCAAGCTGGGTGGCCGAGAGCTCAACTTCTCCTCCGACGTGGACCTGATTTTTCTCTACCCCGGCGACGGTGAGACCAACGGTGCGCGAGTTGTCTCTGCGCCGGAGTATTTCGGACGCCTCGCGCGAGAGGTCATCGCGCTACTCGGCAAGGTAACCGCCGACGGCTTCGTCTACCGGGTGGATACCCGGTTAAGACCCTTCGGCGACAGCGGTCCACCCGTCGTCAGTTTCGCGGCGCTCGAGTCGTACCTGGTCGAGCACGGGCGCGGCTGGGAACGTTACGCTTACGTCAAGGCGCGGCCGGTCTCAGCCTCCGCAGAGTCGCCAGCGGCCATGCACTTAATGAGCGAGATCGTAAGGCCATTCGTTTACCGTCGTTACCTCGACTACGGCGTTTTTGAGTCCCTGCGCGACCTCCATGAGCTGATCGTCGCTGAGGTTCGCCGGCAGGATCGCATCGACAACCTGAAGCTCGGCCCGGGTGGTATTCGCGAGATTGAGTTCATTGTCCAGTCCCTGCAGCTGGTTCGCGGCGGCAGCGCGCCGGCCCTGCAAACGACAAGCCTCCGCGATGCCGTTACGGCCGCCGTTCGTGACGGCAATATGAGCGAAGACGATGCCGGGCAACTGATCTCGTCGTATGACTTTCTGCGCCGCCTCGAAAATGCGGTACAGGGATATCGCGATCAGCAGACGCATGACGTGCCACAAACCGAAGACGGTCTGCAGCGCCTGGCCTTCGCGATCGGTGCCGACAGCCCGAAAGAGTTGCTGGCCGACCTTGCGACGACTCGCAGCTGGGTAAGCGATCGATTTCAGGAAATCGGTGCAGGCAACGCGGAACCGCCCGACGGCGATCAGCAGTCCTTCGACAACCTCTGGGCAGCAGGCGCTGCAGTGGCAGTCTGGGAAGAGGCGCTCGTTAACCAGGGCTACCTTGAGGCGTCCGAGCTGGCTGCGACGATTTCCGAGTTTTCCGAGCGGCAGTCCGTGCGCCGCATCGACGAAACGGCCGGCCGTCGCCTGAAGGTATTCGTGGCGCGGATGCTGCCGGCCGTGCGGCAAGCAAGGCAACCGGTAGCGGTTTTAGGGCGGCTGATTGCCATCGCGGAATCCGTCCTGCGGCGCAGCGCCTACCTGTCACTCCTCAATGAGAATCCCGTGGTGCTCGAGCGCCTTGTCGAGCTCTGCGACACCAGCGTTTACCTGGCTGAAGAGATTGCCCGGCACCCGGTGCTTCTTGATGAGCTGATCGACGCGCGAATCTTCGTCGAGCCGCCGCTCGTGGAAGACGTCGACAGCGAGCTTTCGGCAGCGCTGGCACAAGTTGCCGAAGACGACGTCGAGCGGCGCGTTGAAGCGCTGGCCGAGTTCAAGCGCATGATGCAATTCCGTGTCGCTGTAGCAGACTTCAGCGGCAGCATGCCGATAATGAAGGTCAGCGACCGCCTGACGGAAATCGCCGAACGCATCCTGGCCGAAGCGCTGCGCCTGGCGGAGGCCTCGGTGTCCGAGCAGTTCGGTCACCCGACCTGTGTCGTTGATGGGGTGCGGCGCAGGGCCGGTCTCGGCATCATCGCCTACGGCAAGCTTGCCGGATTCGAACTGTCCTACAGCTCCGATCTCGACCTGGTTTTTATTCACGATTCGACCGGTAGCGAACAGCTTTCCGACGGCGACAAACCCGTCGACAACGCCGTTTACTTCAGTCGTGTTGTCCGACGCCTCGTCCATATCCTGACCATCCAGACGGGCTTTGGTGCGCTCTATGAAATCGACACCCGGCTGCGGCCAAGCGGCAAGTCCGGGCTGCTGGTGACGAGCCTTGAGGCGTTCGCCCAATACCAGCGAGAGAGCGCCTGGACCTGGGAGCACCAGGCGCTGCTGCGCAGTCGTTCGGTCGCCGGTAGTGAAGCCGTCGCCGACGCGTTTGCTGATATTCGTGCGCAAACGCTAACCACCGGTGTGCGTCGTGAGTCCCTGCGCGATGAGGTCCTCAACATGCGTCGCAAGATGCGTAATGAGCTTGATCGCAGCTCGGATACTCAGTTCGATCTCAAGCAGGGCCGCGGCGGCATCGGCGATATTGAATTCCTGGTTCAGTACCTGGTTCTGCTGAACGCCGATACGGTACCGGCGGTGATCGAGTATCCGGACAACATTCGCCAACTGGATGCGCTTGCTGACGCCGGCCTTATGGCGGAGGCGGTCGCGCAGGGCCTTCAGCAGTGCTATCGCGAATATCGAGCTCGCGCGCATCAGCTGGCGCTCGATGGGCGTGCGGCGTTGACTGACGTGGAATCCTTCGTCGAGCAACGCGAGCAGGTCGTTCGGGCGTGGGACGAGTTGCTGGTCGCGGAGTCATGATGCGCCGCAATTCTCGATGACGCTGACTTCTGGCCGTTGGTATAATCCGCCGCGATCTTGACCAGGACAAGGAAATCAGCGTGAGAGCACGTTCCGGAACCGTTGAACAGGACCTCATTCCTGCCAACTCTCAGCACCATTACAAAGTGCGCTCGACAGATCTGCCGCTGTCCTGCCCGATGCCCGGCATGTACCTCTGGAATTCCCACCCGAAGGTCTATCTGCCGGTTGAAGAGGCCGGATTCGCCAAATGTCCCTACTGCGGTGCCACCTACGAGCTGGTGCGAGACGCGGGTTGATTCGGGTCGCAATGGGGTCGCGGTCGATCAAGCGCCATGATCCTGAAAATTGCGCCAAAAACAGGGCAAATGCTCTTAAATTGAATTTTTGCCGAACTGGGTGCCGGTAAGAACCTGGATTCAATCGGAATCGGTCAGGTAGAAACTAGCGCTAAATGGTTGTATCAGCGTCGAAAGTGCGGGTATTTTCCGCAAACGCGGCTTTTGTCGAGGGTGACCCTTTATTGCCTCCGGCTAGAGGCGCCAGTTTGGCCCTGACAGGGACGGATTCGCGTCTTCAGGATCTCGAAAAAACGCCAAAAATGTTCCCAAAACTGAACAAACGCGTTGAAAATCCGAAAAAACGCCGTTTAGTCTGCTTGTCTTTACGCCGATGACGGACGCCCTGGCGACACCTCGAGTTATTCATGAGACGGTGGTTCCGACCGCCGAGGGCGCCATCATCTACGACGCGTCCGTCATTCGCACCGTATCGGCGAAGACCTTCACGGCGGCTGGCTGGAAACGCGTACGGCCGGTGGAAGACGTGCTGCGATCCGGCGGTCGTGGCAATACGCTCATTCTTGCCGACGACGACCAGGAGTACGTGCTGCGGCATTTCCGTCGCGGCGGGCTCATCGGCAAGGTCGTCAGGGATTCCTACTTCTGGACCGGTGAAGATCAGACGCGCTCCTTCGCCGAATGGCGGGTTTTGCAGAAGCTTTCCAACGCCGGACTGCCGGTCCCGCGCCCGGCCGTTGCGCGTTACTGCCGGCAGGGACTTCGCTACACCGCGGACATTATTACCGTCCGCGTGCCGGGCATTCGCTCGCTGTCAGCAACCCTGATTGATCGGAAGCTGACCAAAACCGGTTGGCAACGCATCGGGGAGGGGCTGTGTCTTTTCCACGATGCCGGCGTCAATCATGCCGATCTGAATGCACACAACGTTCAGCTCGATGAAGATGGGCGCCTGTGGCTACTCGACTTCGACAAGGCGCGGATTCTTCCTCCCGGACCCTGGCGTCAGCAGAATCTTGATCGCCTGCACCGCTCACTCGTCAAACTGCGCGGCCAGGACGAGCGATTCAACTACAGCGAGCAGGCCTGGGAGGCCATGCTCGAGGGCTACTTCCAGGCGTCGAGGTCGGCGTAGTAGTCCGGATAGCCGTCCGGCAGGTTCTTGTACTTGCGATGAACCCAGTAGTACTGGTCGGGGCATAGGCGAATCGCCTTCTCCAGCACCTCGTGATACTGCTCGGTGTCCCGAATCGGGTCGCCACTCGGAAAGTTCTCAAGCGGCGGCCAGATCGCGATGTGATAGCGGCCGTTCTCCAGCCGCCGCGGGAAGTAGGGCAGTACGACGGCCTTGCCGAGCCGGGCAAGGCTGCTGGTTGCCGTGTTGGCCATGCAGGGAACGCCGAAAAACGGCACGACTTCGGCGAGCTTGCCCCTGTAGCTCTGGTCCGGTGCGTACCAGACCGGGGTTGCCTCGCGCAGGCTGCGGACCATTCGCTTGATGTCGTTCTTCTCAATGGTCTGGCGGCCCGAGCGTTCGCGGGTCGTACGAATGAACTCGGTGCTCATGCCGCTGCGGCAGGCGCGGTAAACGAGATCAAAGGG
>CAZFVT010000254.1:0-5311 GCA_964522355.1 uncultured Woeseiaceae bacterium
AGTCCAGCCCTTTGACGTCCATCAGTAGTCGCATCAGCTCGGGTACGGCGAGGGCCGGATGGGTGTCGTTGAGCTGGAAGCAATGCTTGTCGGCGAACTGGTCGTAGTTGTCGCCATGCAGCACTTCCCAGTCGCGGAGGACGTCCTGCAGGCTGGCCGAGGCGAGAAAGTACTGCTGGCGTAGCCGAAGCTCCTTGCCGTTTTCCGTCTCGTCGTTCGGATACAGCACCATGGTGATGTTTTCCGCCTCGTTCTTCGAGGCGACCGCATCCGCGTAACTGCCGGCGTTGAACTCTTCGAGATCGAACTCGGCGGTGGCCGCGGCCGACCATAGCCGCAGGGTGTTCACCACTTCGTTGCCGTAGGCAGGGATCGGCACATCGTAGGGAATCGCGAGTACGTCGTGGGTGTCTACCCAGCTGTGCCTGGTACGGCCATCGTCCCCGGTACGGGTGACGGAGCGACCGCCGAAGCGAACCGTCTGCGCGTATTCCATGCGTTCGAGCTCCCAGGGGAAACCCTCGTGCAGCCAGGTGTCGGGTTCCTCGACCTGGTGGCCATTCCTGATCTTCTGATGGAACATGCCGTAGTGGTATCGAATGCCGTAGCCGGTTACCGGCAGCTTCAGGGTGGCGCAGCTATCGAGAAAACAGGCGGCAAGTCGTCCCAGGCCGCCGTTGCCGAGACCCGCATCGTTTTCCGTTTCGTAGACGTCTTCGAGGTTGAGACCAAGGCGTGACAGCGCCTCGGTCGTCTGCGCTTCGAGGTCGACGTTCTGCAGCGCATTGCGGAGAAGCCGGCCCATGAGAAATTCGAGGGACAGGTAGGAGACGCGCCGATGGTCATCGCGCTCCTTCGCCTGGCGCGTGCGGTTCCAGCGCTCCATGATTCGATCCCGCGCCGCGTAGACCACGGATTGGTAAAGAAACGGCGAACTCGCATTGATCGTGCGCCGCCCCAGCATGCGACCGAAGTAGTGCGTGAAGTCCGCAAGAATGGCGTCGGCCGTGTTGTCGAGAGGCGGCGACTGCAGGAGTTCGATGTCTCCGCTGCTCGTTGTGCTGTTTTTCTTGCTTGCCATATCGTCTAAATGCCTCAGTGCCTCAGTGCCTCAGTGCCTCAGTGCCCTCAGTGCCCACCAGAGTCCGCCGGCCTCAGGATCACAGTGGCCAGCGGTGGAATTGTCAGATTCAAGGATTGGGGTCGCCCGTGGGCGCCCGTGTCGTCGGCCTGCCGGCCGCCCGCGTTACCGACGTTGCTACCGCCGTAGCTTTCCGCATCGGTGTTGAGAACCTCATCGTAGCGACCTGGGGCCGGTACGCCAACCCGGTAATCGTACCGGACCACGGGTGTGAAATTGGTCACACAGACCACAAAACCGCCATGACGGTCGCGCCGGATCCAGCTCAGGATACTGCCCTCGCGGTCTTCCCAGTCGATCCATTCGAAGCCCTGGCCGTCGAAATCCACCTCGTGAAGCGCCGGGATTTCCCGATAGATGCGGTTAAGGTCGCGCACCAGGTTCTGGATGCCCCGATGCGGTCCGAACTTCAGGAGGTGCCAGGGCAGCGACGTATCGTGATTCCACTCGTCCGGCTGGCCGAGTTCCGCGCCCATGAACAAGAGCTTCTTGCCTGGGTGGCTGTACATGGCGCCAAAGTAGGCCCGCAGGTTCGCAAAGCGCTGCCAGTCGTCGCCCGGCATTCGCCCCAGGAGCGAGCGCTTGCCGTGCACCACCTCGTCGTGGGACAGGGGCAGCACAAAGTTCTCGTTGAAGGCGTAGACCAGGCCGAAGGTCATCTTGTCGTGATGGTACTGCCGGTGAATGGGGTCTTCGCTCATGTATGACAGTGTGTCGTTCATCCAGCCCATGTTCCACTTGTAGGTGAAGCCCAGTCCGCCGTTGTAAATCGGGTGTGATACGCCCGGCCATGCGGTCGACTCCTCGGCAAAGGTCATGGCGCCGCGGGCGTGTACCTCGTGATTGAGCTTGCGCAGAAACTCGATGGCTTCGAGGTTCTCGTTACTACCTTGCTCGTTCGGCAGCCATTCACCGTCCTCGCGGGAATAGTCGAGGTACAGCATGGAGGCCACGGCATCCACTCTCAGCGCATCGATGTGGAATGCCTCGATCCAGTAAAGCGCACTGCCAATGAGGTAGTTGACGACCTCGCGGCGACCGTAGTTGAAGATCAGGGTGCCCCAGTCGCTGTGCTCGCCCTTGCGCGGGTCTTCGTGTTCGTAAAGTGCCGTGCCGTCAAAACGTGCCAGGCCGTGTTCGTCCTTGGGAAAGTGTGCCGGCACCCAATCCATGATCACGCCGATGCCGGCCTGGTGGCAGCGGTCGATGAAGTCACGAAACTCATCGGGTGTACCAAAGCGGTTGGTGGGCGCGTACATCCCAATGGGCTGGTAGCCCCAGGAGCCGTCGAAAGGATGCTCCGTCACCGGCAGTAACTCGATGTGGGTGAAGCCCATGTCGCGAACGTAGTCGATCAGCTCGTCGGCGAGCTCGGTGTAGCTCAGCGAGCGATTGTCCTGTTCCGGGTTACGTCGCCATGAGCCGAGGTGTACCTCATAAATGCTGACCGGCAGGCCCAGATCCGGCTCGCCGCGGCGCGTCGACATCCAGCCTTCGTCCTGCCAGTTGTGGTGGCTGTCGTAAACAATGGATGCGTTGCCCGGCGGCGGCTCGAAATACTGGCCTACCGGATCGACCTTCAACGGCAGCAGTTTGCCGTCACGATCCAGCAGTTCGAACTTGTAGCGGTCACCGCCGCCCACCGCCGGAATGAATATCTCCCAGATGCCGTTGCCCGGATGCAGCCGCATCGGATGACGACGTCCGTCCCAGTCGTTAAAGCTGCCAACCACGCTGACCCGCGAGGCATTCGGCGCCCAGACGGCGAAGCGGGTGCCATGAACGCCGTCAATCTGAACCGTATGCGCTCCCAGCGCCGAGTGAATCGATTGATGCGATCCTTCACCGAGCAGGTAGAGGTCGATTTCGCCGAGCGACGAGGCAAAGCGATAGGGATCTTCGGCATCGTACTGGTGGCCACCGGGCAGGGTGATCCTGAGGGCATATCGCCTGCGCCGCGGTGGCAGGACGGCAGAAAAAATCCCTGCCGGATGTATCCGCTCCATCTCGCCAAGCAGCTCCCCCCGGGCATTAATCAGCGCGACGCTTTCGGCCTGCGGCTGCAAGGTGCGGACGATTCGCTCGCCGGTCTCCGCACGATGCTGCCCGAGGATGGCAAACGGATTGTTGTGTTGACCGTTCGCCAGGGCCTCCAGCTGGTCATTGGTCGCGTCGTCATGGGTCGTCATAAGAGAGATCCGATTACAGGCCGATAGCCTCGTGAGGCTCCGTGGTCAGGGTTTCCGGAAGTACAGTTTGTCGACGTACTGTCGAGCAGAATCCGTCCAGCGGTAGCGGGCGTTGCGCGCCGCGCCCCGAATCTTCAGCCACAGGTCCTGGTCCACGTTCTTGATCGCAATGGCGTGGCTGACGGTGTCGATGAAGTTCTCGGCCTGCTCGAGCGGCGAGTTGCCGTCGAAGACAAACCCATTGACGTCGTGCTGGACCGTATCTCGCAGGCCCCCCACGGCGTGCACGACGCAGGGCTGCGCGGCGCGCATCGCCAGCATCTGGCTAATGCCACAGGGTTCGAAACTGGACGGCATGAGGAACAGGTCGCCGGTACGATAGAGCAGGTCTGATAGCTGCTCGGAATAGCCGCAGATGAACAGCAGGTTCTTGTGGTGGGTGGCGATCTCGGCAATCTCGCGCTCGTAGGAAGGGTCGCCCGAGCCAAGAATCATCACCACGGTGTCTCGCGCATGGCTGCCGAGAATCTTCTCGATCGCCGTCGCACCTTCGGAGTTACGTTGCAGCAGGAGCTGCGCCTTCTGCTCGGTCAGCCGGCCAATGCTGGTCAGGAGATTGCGCGGCCGGCGCTTGGGCAGCGCTCGCAGATGCTCGATGCTGTCCTCGTGGATTTCGCGCGGTCCCTTGTGATTGACAATCCATTCGTACAGGTCGCCGCCGATCGTATCCAGCAGGCGTCGCCAGCCGGGCCGGCGGCGGTCCAGCCGCGGGTACTCGCAGCCGTTCAGGATGCCGAAAAGCCGGCCGTTCGCATCGGCGGCCGCAAGGTCGGCTTCGAGCCCTTCGCCGCCGCGGAATCCGCGCTCGGGATCGTTGGGCCTGAGGATCTCACTGGCATAGGTCGGCGAAACGGTGTTCAGCGCGTCGGCCAATCGAACGGCCGTTGCCATCGGGTTGATGCAGTCGCCGTAGCGAGGGTCAACCACGGCGTCAGCATCCACCGCCAGCTGCGGAAACCATGCCGCCAGTGAGGACGGGTCATCCTGCAGCGGCCGGATGCCCTGTAACGCCAGATTGTGAATCGTGTAAACGGTCGGGATGGCCTGCAGCGCCTCGGCGGTCGGATCGAACTGCCGGAGCAGACAGTACAGGGCGGCGTGCCAGTCGTGCAGGTGCACGACGTCGGGTGGCTCGGCCAGGTTTCGAACGTAGGCCGCGGTGGCGGCAGCGAACAGCGCAAACTTGCCGGCGTCGCTGGCGAACGGTCGCGCATGGCCATCGTCGCAGTAAATTTTCGGGCCCTGCGGCGCAAACTGTGGATGGGCGAAGACGATGTGCTCGATGTCGTCGGACTCATCGGCAATGGAGATCACGTCAACCGCGAGCTGGCGGCCGCCGAACGCTACGTCGAGCTGTCCCGTTTTTCTTGCGCCGGGCAGTCCGGCAAACAGGCCGTACTCCGGGGTCAGCACTTTGCTGCGCCAGCCCTCCCGGGCAAGCGCTCGCGGCAGGTCGCGCACGACATCGCCGACGCCGCCTACCTTGCCGCCTGGCAGCGCCGCATTCTCGGACGCCGCCATGATTACCTGCTTCGTGTCGATGGGAGCTGCCTGTGTGGTCGGCGCGACTAGCGAATAAAGTGGAGTTCCTGGCCGAGCATATCCGGCGTGACCAGGGTCAGGCCGCTCTCCGTGACGCGGTATCCGTTCTTGCGGTCTTCATCATGATCATGGCCGATGACCGTGCCCTCGGGTACGACCGAGCCGCGGTCGATAATCGCGCGATTGATCTTGCAGCTTCGTCCGATTTCAACATCCGGCAGCACGACCGACTCGGTGACCTCACTGTAGGAATTCACTTTTACGTTTGAGAACAGCAGTGACTTGCGGACCTCGGCTCCCGATACCACGCAACCCCCCGACACCATCGTCTGGATGGCGGCTCCGCGTCTGCCTGGCTCATCAAACACGAATTTGGCGG
>CAZFVT010000255.1:0-1954 GCA_964522355.1 uncultured Woeseiaceae bacterium
AGTCCAGAGGCGACGCTGCCGAAAACCAGACCGACGAGAACGCGAAGCATCGCCTCCCGGAAGTAAAGACGCTGGTTAAACTGGTAAAGGCCCATGGCTATGAAACTCACCAGCGCGAGACTCGCAAAGATGATAGCCCGCGGGTCAAGTGGGGCCGCAATTTGTTCGCATACGAGAAGCGCCCCTACGCACACCGTAGAGGCCACATACAGTGAGGAGTAAAGAGCGGCGAACTCGACGATCGCCAGTACCAATAGCGGGGTGCGTACCCACGTTGTCACGGCCCTGACTTGCATATGCCCCTAGCGCTCTACTTTCCGGCCGCAGATGATACGGCGGATTCTTTACAATTCGAAAACACCGGTTTCTCTGACTCTTTCATCCGGCGCGCCTAGCGCAGATTAATGCCTGCGCGGCAAAAATACTGCGCAGGAGTTTTGTGCTGACGTGAGAAACGCTTCTCAGGAGTTTTTGTGATTCAGTTCACAGGATCTCGGCGAACCACGGAATTCGTGATTCTGCCCGTCGAAAATGCCGGAAGTGTGGTCAATCTTCTGGCGAGAGGTGCGACCCCGAGAGCTTTTACTTAACGCCCCGTATCATCGCTAGCATAGCACGGGGATTCTCTTCCGCTCATTTTTCGCGGGGCGCGCAGCATGGTTCCCGGAGAGACTGTCGTGCGTCAAGACGCTACCATTGAGAGCTTGAGAAACGGAGACACGTCGGTGACGACCATACATCTCATCGCCGCCGCGCGGCCCAACTTCATGAAGATCGCTCCGCTGTATCACCAGCTATCGGATGCGGAATGGGCGAACCCGGTACTGGTGCATACCGGACAGCACTACGACGTAAACATGTCAGATGCCATTCTCACTGACCTCGGCCTTCCCGATCCCGATTTCCATCTTGGCATTGGCAGCGGCAGCCATGCGGAGCAGACCGGCAACGTCATGATTTCTTACGAGAAATTATGCCTGGAGCACCGACCGGACTGTATCGTGGTGGTTGGTGACGTGAACTCGACGGCCGCCTGCGCCATGGTCGGCGCAAAACTCTGGATCCCGGTCATTCACCTCGAGGCCGGTCTCAGAAGCCGGGACCGTCGCATGCCGGAAGAAATCAATCGCCTGGTCACCGACGCAATCTCGAGCGTGCTCTGGACTCCGTCTGTCGATGCCGACGAGAACCTGGCCAATGAAGGGGTCGATGAAAGCAAGATCGATCTGATTGGAAACATCATGATCGATTCTCTCGAAATGCTGCGAGCCAAGATTGAAACGGCCGGTACTCGCGAGGAACTTGGTCTGACCGACGCGAACTACGGCCTGGTCACCTTGCACAGGCCATCAAACGTCGATGCCGGGGAAAACCTGGCGCCCATCGTCGATGCTCTGCTCAACGCATCGAAAGACCTGCCGCTGGTCTTTGTTGCTCACCCAAGAACACTGGCGGGACTGGCAAAGTTCAAGTTGAAATCTCGCCTTGAAGCCGCCGACGGTATACACCTCCTGGAACCTCAGCCTTACATCCGTTTCATGAACCTGGTCACGGGTGCCACGGCGATCATCACGGATTCGGGTGGACTACAGGAAGAATCCACCTACCTCGGCATTCCCTGCCTGACCCTACGGGAGAACACCGAGAGGCCAATCACGGTGACAGTTGGGACGAATCGACTCCTCGGCGCCGCAGAGCTCAGGGACAGACTGGGTGATGTTCTTGCGGGAGAATGGCCGACGGGCAGCCTTCCGCCATATTGGGACTGCAATACCGCGACTCGGGCCGTGCAGCATCTTCAACGGCGCATCGCCGAGGGCTCACTCTGAAATCGCTGGATTCCCGGTTAGCCCGATACGGCTTCGCGTTCAGTGTGACAACGCTAACAGTCGCGCTGTCGACAGTCCCGGGTAACCCACAACCGGGAGACTCCGCGTTCGTTTGGGCCGTTGCA
>CAZFVT010000255.1:1985-5267 GCA_964522355.1 uncultured Woeseiaceae bacterium
AGAAGGCAATGCATGTCGGGGTTTATGCGCTGATGTTTCTCAGCTGGTCATTGTCGCCACTTGGATACGCGCAGTCGGTGGCGAGGCTAGGCGGCATCCTCGCCGCAGTGATCACGCTTGGCGCGTTTCTTGAATATATACAACTTGCTGTGCCAGGGCGATTTGGCAGCCTATACGACATTGGCCTGAACACGTTCGGCGCATTGGCGGGAGTGCTCTCCCTCGTCGCAATCCAGTCGGCAAAAGAACCCGGACAGCCTCCCGCCTAGATCCTGTTGGCGACGGCGCGAAACAACCTCTTATCCGCTCGTGGCCACGACCAGAAGTGTCGTCACAGCCCGGACTGTGATGCCCGTCACACGTCACGCTGACGGAGTGTCGGTCTTCTTTACAGCCGTACAGTTCAGCAAGTGTAGAAGCCGCTGAACTACTGCATCCGAAGCGCTTGGCATACATGTTGCAGCGTTTGGAGCATGAAACGGATTTCAGCTCTAGTGGCAGTTGCGGTAGTCCTGATCGGCGCAGCGGATGCAGCGATCGCGGGTTCCGTTAACGCCATCATCAACGGTCGATCTCATCATGTCGGCGCATCGAATGATTGGAACGAGAACAACATTGGTCTCGGGGTGGAATACCAGTTCGATTCAGCGACACGCTGGAAAGCTTCCGCCATGGCCAATGGTTTCCGCGACAGCAACGACCATATGTCCTACATGGCCGGTGGCAGCGTTCACCGACGGCTGATCGACAGCCAACGTTTCGGAGGGTTTTACCTGGATGCGGGGATTACCGCCTTCCTCATGACCCGCGAAGACGTCAACGATAATCGCCCATTTCCAGGAATTCTGCCCAGCGTTGCCATCGGCAACCGATACGCGGGCTTCAATCTGGCCTATATGCCGGAAGCTGGAGTTCGTGCGATGACCAATGCGCAGTTCGAAGATCCGACGCTCAAAGGTATCCTTTACCTTCAGCTCAAATTCAGCCTCGATCGATTGCTGCCGTCCTTCGACTGAGCCCCGCGCCAACACAAAGAGCCGCTGAACGAGTCAACCTCTTTTGCTGCCGGCGCGGCGATGGTAGCCCTGGGCTACGCGCCCATGACGCCAAGAACTTCCTTGGTCTTTGCCTCCATTAAAGCCTGGTCCCCGCGACTCTCAACGTTGAGCCGAACGACAGGTTCTGTATTGGACATACGAATATTGAACCGCCAGTCGTCAAACTCAAAGCTGTAGCCGTCGGTCTCATCGACCTCGTTTGCGCCTGCCGAATAGTGGTCGTGCAGTTTCTTCAAAGTCGTCGTCGCGTCGTCGACCGTTCGATTGATCTCCCCACTGGCCGGATAGGCGGATATCCGCTCGCCGACGAGTTCTGAAAGCGGTTTGCCGGTCACGCAAAGCATCTGCGCCACCAAAAGCCAGGGAATCATGCCGCTATCGGCGTATGAAAAGTCTCTGAAATAATGATGAGCGCTCATCTCGCCGCCATAGATTGCATCCACTTCGCGCATTTTTTCCTTGATAAAGGAATGGCCGGACTTACTTTGCACGGTCTCGCCGCCGGCGGCGCCTACGGTATCCAAGGTGTTCCACGTCAGGCGCGGATCATGCACGATCTTGCCGCCCGGGTGCGTCTTGAGAAGACTCTCTGCCAGCAGGCCGACGAGGTAGTACCCTTCGATAAATTCCCCCTTTTCGTCGAAGAAAAAACATCGATCGAAATCGCCATCCCAGGCGATACCCATTGCGGCACCCTGCTCGACGACGGCCTGTGCCGTCTCGCTGCGATTCTCCGGAAGCAGAGGGTTGGGAATGCCGTTTGGGAACCTGCCGTCCGGCTCGTTGTGGATTTTGTGGAAGTCAAACGGGAGATGTTTTTCAAGGCCGTCAACGGCGATCCCTGCGGTGCCGTTGCCAGCATTGACGACCAGCTTCAGTGCCTTGAGACGCGAACCATCGATGTAGCTCAGCATATGCTGAATATAGTCGTCAAAGATGTCGATGCGCTGGCGGCTACCCTGACCGCCGTCGCTTTTGCGTTCATCGCCCTCAGCCAGCTTGCGAATGTCCTGCAGGCCGGTATCGGCGCTTATTGGCTTCGCTTCCTCGCGCACGAGCTTTAGACCGTTATAGTCGGCCGGGTTATGGCTGGCCGTAACCATGATTCCGCCGTCGGCGCCCAGGTGCTTGGTCGCGAAGTAGACCATCTCAGTGCCGCAGAGCCCGATATCCAGCACTTCGACACCCGCCTCGACCAAACCAATTGCGACGGAGTCAGCAAGCTCTGGACTGGACAAACGCATGTCCCGGCCAACGACTATTCGCTTCGCGCTGAGAAATTCGGCGGTAGCGTTGCCGATTCGATAAGCAACGTCGTCATTGAGCTGGGTGGGAATCTGGCCCCTGACGTCATAGGCCTTGAAGCAGTCGATAGAGATCGGCATGGTCGATGGTATCCGTTGAGGTCGCAATATGTGTGCCCAGGAAACCAGGCGCATCCAGCGCGATGATCGCATCCGCGACCCAGCTGCGCAATTGAGCGAAACTCAGTTGCCTGGCTGCGAATGTTTGGACATGAAAATTCAGGTGTTGGTGCCGGCGCGCCCGTAGTTGTCTTCCAGCCGGACGATGTCGTCCTCGCCAAGATAGTCGCCGCATTGCACCTCGATAATGTGCACCGGCTCGTTGCCTGGATTCTCAATCCTGTGAACGGCACCGATGGGAATGTACGTGGACTCGTTGACGCCGAGGTCAAACACGTCTTCGTCCCGCGTGATTCTCGCGGTACCTCGAACGACGACCCAGTGCTCGGCGCGATGGGCATGTTTCTGCAGCGACAGCACAGCGCCAGGGTTGACAATCAAACGCTTCACCTGGAAGCCGTCAGCCGCGTCTATGGAGTCATAACTACCCCACGGTCGGAATACCTGCCGATGCAGATCGGGTTCACTGCGTTCCATCCGCTGCAGTTCTTCGACGACCTTCTTGACGTCCTGACTTCGGCTCTGACGGGTCACTAATACGGTGTCCTTATCTTCCACGATCACCAGGTTCTTGACACCGACCGCAGCGACCAGCCGGCTGCCGCTTCGAACCAATGTGTTCGTGCAGTCGACCGCGACTACGTCGCCATTAATGCTGTTTCCGTCATCATCGCGCTCGCTGACCTCATGGACAGTAGCCCAGGAACCGACATCGCTCCAGCCGGCGACGAGCGGTACGACCACGCCCTTGTCGCCAGGTACTGCTGGTGACCGCGCAGACCTGATGAACTCGTAAACAA
>CAZFVT010000256.1:0-5252 GCA_964522355.1 uncultured Woeseiaceae bacterium
TGTTGCACGATCAGCGTGTGCAGGCGATCAGCTTCGTCGGCTCGACCCCGATCGCCGAGTACATCTACGTGACCGGCGCAGCGCAGGGCAAGCGGGTGCAGGCACTGGGCGGTGCCAAGAACCATGCGGTCGTGATGCCGGATGCCGACATCGACAACGCGGTCAGCGCGCTCATGGGCGCGGCCTACGGTTCCTGCGGCGAGCGCTGCATGGCGATCTCGGTCGCGGTCTGCGTAGGCGACGAAACGGCCGATGCCGTGGTCGAGCGCTTCCAGGAGCGGGTGAGCTCGATGAGCATCGGGCCGGGTACTGATACGAACAACGACATGGGTCCGCTGATTACGGCCGATCACCTGCAGAAGGTGCGTGGCTATGTCGATCTCGGCGTCGAAGAGGGCGCGGAGCTGGTCATCGACGGTCGCTGCCTCGTCGTCGAAGGCCACGAGAACGGCAATTTCCTGGGTCCCTGCCTGTTCGATCGCGTGACGGCAGACATGCGTATTTACCAGGAAGAGATTTTCGGACCGGTCCTGTGCCTGGTGCGCGCTGAATCCCAGGAGCACGCCATGCAGCTCATCAACGAGCATGAGTTCGGCAACGGCACCTGCATCTTTACCCGCGACGGCGAAGCGGCCCGCTACTTCACCGACAACATCAAAGCCGGCATGGTCGGGGTGAACGTACCTTTGCCGGTACCGGTTGCCTGCCACAGCTTCGGCGGCTGGAAACGTTCACTGTTCGGCGACCTGTACGCCTACGGACCGAACAGCGTGGCCTTCTACACCCGTCGCAAGACGATTACCCAGCGGTGGCCATCAGGCGGCGTTCGCGAAAGCGCGCGCTTCACATTCCCGAGTAACGGCTAGCCGGGTTAACCCCTTATCGGACGACGGAGGTCTGGTCCGTTGCTGGACTGCGGTCACGATTCGTCGGCCGGCGCACTGATCTTCAGGATTTTTCTTTCCGGCATATCCTGCAGAACGTAGATCGCTCCGTCTGCGCCCTGGCTTACGTGCCGCAGGCGGTGGCCCGGATGATCCAGCAGTCGCTCTTCGGCAACGACGTTGTTGCCCGCCAGCTCGAGGCGCGCCAGGTGCATGGACGAAAGGCCGGTCAGAAACAGGCTGCCCTGCCAGTCGGGGAACATGTCGCCGGTGTAGAACAGCATGTCCGAGGGCGCCATCGACACCGGGCTCCAGTAGTAAATTGGCTGCTCGGTGCCCGGCTTGGTCTTCATGCCGGTACCGACGGGCTTGTCGCCGGCACGACCATAGGACACGTAGGGCCAACCGTAGTCGGCGCCCGGCCTGAGCACATTCAGCTCATCGCCTGCCGTGCCGCCCTGGTCGGCGACCCAGAACTCGCCGGTGGCGGGGTTTTTCTCTAGGCTGTTGGAGTTTCGCAGGCCGACGACATAGGCGAGGTCGTTGACCCCGTCATCGCCGACGAAGGGATTGTCTTGCGGAACCGAACCATCCGGGTTCATGCGCAACACCATGCCCAGGGTGTTGTTCAGGTCGGGCTCGCCGGCCGGGCTCTTGCGTTGGGTCGTCACGAGCAGCTTGCCGCTGTCGTCAAAGGCCATCCGGCTGGGCACGGTGCGGATAATTGTTTCGACGTCAGTCAGCCGCGAATCGTCGGCGGAGAGTTTTGCTCTCGCGATCTGCCACTCGCCCCAGGGGTTTGCCGCCTTCTCTTCCCGGGAAAGCTTGTTCCATTCCTGCCGTTCCAGGCTGAAGCGGGCGTGCGCATCGTCGCTGTTGTCCGTCGCCATGCATTCGGGTGCGGCGAGATACGCGAAGTACAGCCAGCGATTCGACGCGAAATCCGGATCCAGGATGATGTCGTTCAGCCCGCGAGAGCCCCATGGCCGCACGGCAGGCACGCCTTCGACAGGCTCGGACACGTCGCCATCCGCCGTGATGATCCGGATTCGTCCCGGCACTTCGGTCACGATCATCCGCCCGTCGGGCATGTGCGCCATTGCCCAGGGTCGATTCAGGCCGCTCACAAAGTCAGTAACGACATACGGTGCGCTCTTCAGCGCCAGGGGAGCGCGCGTCTGGCCTTCGTAAAGCGGCGGCACGGCATGGCTGCCCTCGAATACCTGTTGCCCTGAGGCGGGGAGGATGGATGCGGTCGCCAGCAGTATCCCCGTTAACCAACCTGCGCTTCTGTTGCCCTTGCCCATCTTCGTTGCCTCCCGATTCACCCGCCTCGAGTATACAAGTGGCATCGAAAGAGCAGGGCGCCGGGGCCCGCAGAGCGTCACAGGTAACGGGATCATCGCCTGTCCGCCTGCGCTGGTCAGGCGGCGTCGTGAAAAATCAGTCCGAGCGTCAGCCTTTCGCCCTGCAGGACGTCGCCGACGCCATGCCGCCACTGCGCGCGGTGAAAACCGCGCGCGCCCTGACGCGGCCGTTCGCGGACCGGGATAATCGCGGCCGCTCCCTGGCGAAGACGAATGACCCTTGGTCGTGACTGCATGCGCGGGCGTTGCTCCACCAGTACCAGGTCGCCACCCTCGTATTCATCCCCCTCTCGGCTGAGCATGACGACGACCTGCAGGGGAAAGTGGATGGGGCCATACAGGTCCTGGTGCAGACAGTTGTAGTCACCGGCTCGATAGCGCAGCAGCAGCGGCGTTGGTCGCGGTTGCCCGGCGGCGTGACAACGTTCGCTCAGTTCACTCAAGGTCGCCGGCCAGCAGGGATCGTTCCCCAGTCGCGATGCCCATTCGTTGGCCACCGGTGCAAGCTCGGCGTAAAACGTCTCACGCAGCTCGGCCACCGAAGGCGGCAACGGGTAGTCGAAATAGCGATACTGACCGCTGCCGAAGTTGAACCGCGCCATATCAATCGTCGACCGGAAGGCCGTGCCGGGATCGCTGTAGAGCTCGCGAACTGCCCTGCACTCGGCTTCGTCGAGAAACGGTTCGATGACGGCGAAGCCATCGTCGTTCAACCGCTCGCGCAATGCCTGCCAGTCGATGCCGTCGAGCCTGCGACTCACCGCCCCGACGCCCGATTGTTGCGTTCGAGATCGAGCAAGGTGCGCTTGCGATCCAGTCCCCAGCGATAACCGCCGAGAGAACCGTCGCCGCGCAGTACACGATGGCAGGGGATCAAGACGCCGACCCGGTTTGCCCCGCAGGCCGACGCTGCCGCGCGCACGGCTTTGGGTTCACCGATCTCCCGTGCCACTTCGCCGTAACTGACGACCTCGCCCTCATCCAGGCCCAGCAGGAAGCGCCAGACTTTCAGTTGGAAAGAGGTGCCGCGAAGATCCAGCGGAACGTCGGGCAGCGGCGCATTCTTCGCGAGGTAACCATCCAGGGCTACCATCCAGGCGTCGAGCCCCTCGCTGCTGCTCGCTTCGGACTCAGCGAGGCTGGCCTCGGGAAACTCCGCCTGGAGCTGCTCGAGCAAAGCCTCTCGACTGTCGCCAAACTGGGCGAAGCACACGCCGCGGTCTGTGGCCGCCATCATGAGCGGGCCGAGCGCCGTGGTCCGACAGGCGTAGCGAATTTCCTCGCCCTTGCCCCCCGCCCGGTAGGCCGCAGGGGTCATGCCCATGTTTCTCGAGGCCTCGCCGTAGACCCGGCTTGCCGAGCCGAATCCCGCATCGAAGATGGCCGTGGTGACGTCCGTGCCGTTCCTGAGCGCATCCTTGAAGCGATCGAGGCGCACGGCATCCTGAAAGGCCTTGGGCGAAACACCGAGCAGGCGTTTGAACGCTTTCTGGAACCGCGACGCCGAAAGGCCGGCCCGTGATGAGAGTGCGGCGAGCGTCAGGCGTTCATCCGCGTGGCGCACAATGTAGCCGGCGATCTCAATGAGCGTGCTGGTTTCGCGCTGGAAATCGTCAGGCCTGCATCGTTTGCAGGCCCGGAATCCCGCCCGCTCAGCGGCGCCACCGTCAGCAAAAAAACGCAGGTTTTCCCTGCGTGCCGGACGGGCCGCGCAGGAGGGACGGCAGTAAACGCCAGTGGTAACTACGCCGTAGTAAAAAGTGCCGTCGTAAGCGGCATCACGTGAAACAACCGCCGAATGCATCTGCTCGGCGGACGGTATCGTGACCTGTTCTGTTTGGCGGGTGGACATTGGAGAGCTCCATCATTTCAAGATGGTGCTATTTCACCCGCGGTAAGCTGGCGTTCCCATCCGATTCTTGCCGCGCTATTCGAGATGGCTCGATGTTAGCAACAAAGTCGGGCAATTGGCCGCGTGTCCTCCGTCGGACGAGCTGCTGGCTGGATCGTGGTCAGCCCCAGAGATGCCGGTCTTTCTCAATGACCTGCGAGGGCACGCCGACGATGAAGGGATCCGGGCCGTGCACCACCGTTCGGTCTTTGCCGGGATACTCAAGCTTCGAGAGAAAGTGCTGCATGCAGTTCAGGCGCGCGCGTTTCTTGTCGTCTGACTTGATGATCGTCCAGGGTGCATCCGCCGTGTCGGTATAAAAGAACATTGACTCCTTGGCCTGCGTGTATTCCACCCACTTGTCCCTGGATTCCCGATCAATCGGGCTGAGCTTCCACTGCTTGAGCGGATCGTGCTCGCGGGAGATGAAGCGCTTTTCCTGTTCTTCCCGGGTCACGGAGAACCAGTATTTGAAGAGCCGAATGCCGGAACGCGTCAGCATGCGTTCGAGGTCCGGCGCCTGGCGCATGAACTCCAGGTACTCCAGGGAAGAGCAAAAGCCCATGACTCGCTCAACGCCTGCGCGGTTGTACCAGGAGCGATCAAAGAACACGATTTCGCCTTCGGCGGGCAGGTGTTCGACGTATCGCTGGAAGTACCACTGGCTGCGCTCGCGATCCGAAGGTTTCTCCAGGGCGACGACCCGCGCGGCGCGAGGATTCAGGTGCTCCATGAAGCGCTTGATCGTTCCACCCTTGCCGGCCGCGTCACGGCCTTCGCAGAACACCACGATGCGCTGCCCGGTTTGTTTGACCCAGTTCTGTACTTTGAGCAGTTCGACCTGCAGTTCCTGCTTGTGCTTCTCATAGGCGTCCCGGCCGATCCGATCCTCGTAGGGGTACTTACCCTCACGGAACAGGTCGCGAATCTTCTCAGCATCCGTGCCGCGCGGGTGCAGCAGCATTTCCGCGCTTTTCGCCTTCGATTTCGAAGCCGTTTTGGAGCGGGATTTCGGTTTGGACTTGGCCCGCGAGTTCTTGGCCCCGCCATTGGCGCTGGTTTTTTGATTCGTTGGCGACGATCCATTGGTCGTCACAGACGTGTTGGTAG
>CAZFVT010000257.1:0-5230 GCA_964522355.1 uncultured Woeseiaceae bacterium
CCCAGCGCAGGTACATACGCAGGATCATCTCCGCCCAGTCCTGCGCTTCCGTGCCGCCGGCGCCGGACTGGATGTCGAGGAAAGCAGAGCTGCCGTCCAGCTCGCCCGAGAACATACGTTGAAACTCGAGTTTCTCGACCCGGCCCTCCTGGCCGTCCAGGTCAGCCACGATTTCATCAACCGTAGCCTGGTCGTTCTCTTCGACCGCGAGTTCCAGGAGCTCGGCCGCATCGCTGAGGCCGGCCGTGAGTTCGTCAAGCGTCCTGACGATCGCTTCGAGCTGAGACCGTTCCCTGCCGAGACCCTGGGCGCGTTCCGGATCGTTCCAGACTTCCGGATCCTCCAGCTCCCGTTCGACTTCGGTCAGTCGCTCCGACTTGTTTTCGTAGTCAAAGATACCCCCTTAACGCAGTCGTGCGTTCGTCCAGGTCGGACAGGCGGGTTTTGAGTTGGCTGATTTCCATGCCGGATACTCGAGGAATGCTTGAAGGGGTTTGCGAAAGGCTGGCGATGTTATCACGACGAGCAGCGATCACAGCATCGCGATTTGCTCAACAATCAGCTGTGCCGATTCGATGCCGCGATACTCATTGACATCAAGGCGATAGGCGAGCCTGACCTGACCCCGAAGACCCGGATGCTCCTGGTTAAAGGCGATGGCATCCAGCGGTCGCGAGCCACCGGCAGGCGTCACTCGGAGTTTGAGATGGCGCTCGCCAACGACGCGTTGCTCATCAACGCGGAAGTTACCGTGAAACAGTGGCTCCGGGAACCCGGCTCCCCAGGGCCCGGCCTCGCGCAGCTGCTGAGCGAAGCGGAGACTCAGAGCCTCCCCCGGCAGCACGCCGTCACTGACAATCGCACCGCTTAAGTCGGCATCCGCGTAGCGCGCCTGCATCTGTTCGGCTACTCGTCGCCGAAACTCGTCAAAGTCCGGCTCGCGAATCGTCAGGCCGGCGGCCATCGCATGCCCGCCGTACTTGACGATGAGCCGCGGGTTCTCGCTGGCAACCGCTTCCAGGAGGTCACGCATATGCACACCCGGAACGGACCGGCCCGAACCTTTCAGCACGCCGTCCTTTTCCTGCGCGAAGGCAATCACCGGACGATGGCAGCGTTCCCGAACCCGCGCGGCGATCAGCCCGACGATGCCTGCGTGCCAGCGCTGATCGTAAAGTGCCACGCAGTCCGGCAGGTTCGCCGCCTCGAAGGCTTCAACGGCGGTGAACGCCTGATCGCGCATCGTCGACTCCAGCTCGCGCCGCTCGCGGTTGATGGCATCCAGCTCGGCCGCAAGCCGCTGGGCTACATCCGGTGAGTCGGTCAACAGGCACTCTATGCCGATGGACATATCCTCCAGTCGGCCGGCCGCATTCAAGCGAGGCCCAACCGCGAACGCGAGATCGTTACTCACCAGTCGATCTTTCGTCCGCCCGGCGATGTCCAGGAGTGCGGCAATGCCAGGCACCGTCCGGCCTGCACGGATCCGGTTGATGCCCTGCTGCACCAGGATTCGATTGTTGTGATCGAGACGCACGACGTCTGCCACTGTTCCCAGGGCGACGATATCCAGGTAGCGCGCCGGAACCCTGGCGGCACCCGATTGACCGGCGTCCTCCAGCGCGCGTCCGAGCGCTGCCATGAGGTAGAACGCGACACCCACCCCTGCAAGATTGCGACTGCCAAAGGCACTGGCCTCGAGATTCGGATTCACAATGACGTTCGCGGCAGGCAGCACGTCCGGCGGCAAATGATGGTCGGTGACGAGAACCTCGATGCCTCCTTCCCTGGCCGCAGCGACCCCGTCAACACTGGAGATGCCGTTGTCGACCGTCACGATCAGCGAGGGTGACTCGGCGGCGGCCACGGCCACGATCTCCGGCGTCAGCCCATAGCCGAACTCAAAGCGATTGGGCACGAGATAGTGGACATCCTTGAAACCGAAGTCGCGCAAACACCTGAGCATCAGGGCCGTGCTGGTGGCGCCGTCGGCATCGAAGTCACCGATCACTACGCAACGTTGTTCCTGATGCCGACCTAGCAGTTCCACGGCCTCGTCAATGCCATCGAGCGTGCCAACGGGAAGCAGCTGCTGCAGCGAATAGTCGAGTTCTGCCGCGCTCTGCACGCCGCGAGCCGCATAGATTCGGCCGATCAGCGGATCAAGGTCCGGGAACGCGCCTTCAATCCCAACCTTGCGCTCGCGAATCGGGCGTGGCTCGGCAGCGCTCAAGTTCGCGGGCCCTGAAGCGCAGCGGAGAGAGCGGCTCCGCGCCAGAAACGAAAGCGATGGGCACGGTGCAGCTCGACGTCACCGCCGCCCTCGAACATGACGATCAGTCGATCAACGCGACCGGATTGGAGCCACTCGTGCATCGCCTCCAGCCTCGCCGCCAGCTGATCGTCGCCGGGCAAAACAACGACGGCTCCGGCATCCGCGCCTGCATCGGCGAGGCGCTCGGGCAGGGGGGCGACAGCGGCACCGACGCTGTACCAGTAACCCGCCAACAGGGAACCTGAACCGTACAAAGGCGGCAGAAATCCGTTCTCGGTTTGTGGCGCAAAACCGCCTCCCCAGAACCACAGTGCGTTGACCGGCCGGAGTCCGGCCGCTTCCCGCTTGCCGTTCACCGTCGACGCATGCAGCAGCATCTCGACTTCGCTCTGCAGGCGCCGATAGTCTTCAGCGCCCCGGCCCTCCGGCATGTGATCGCCGGGCTCCTGCGCATCGATGTCCGTCGAGCTCTGCGTGGCGCTGGGGAAAAGCGCGTCCCCTGCCGTAAGGTAGCCATTGCCCGACGCCTCGACAAAACGACCGCTGTCCTCGGTTGCGGACAGGCAGACGTTGAGCTCTTCCAGCAGCTCCGCGAGATCAGAGCGCGTTTCCTCGTCATGCATCGCATGCAGTCGCAAATGATCGAGGCGCGCCTCAAAGAACACCGGATCGGCGGCGACAACCCAGCCTTCCGGTCGCGTCTTCGTATCACCCCAGTAGCGAAGTGCTGCCCGACTCAATCCGTCGGCCGACAAGCCCAGCCGTGCAACGACCCGTGTCAGCAGATCGTGCCCCGAAGCCGGCCGCAGGTTGCCCCGGGCAAGCCAGCGGCCGGCCGGCAGGCCGGCAACCTGGTCGAGCGCGCCGCGCGGCAGTATGGCCACCGCCGGAAAGGTGTTGCTGTCGGGCATGGGATCGTCGCGAGTCAGTGTTGGAGCGCCGCAAAGCACGGCCTGTGAGATACTCTCACCGAGGCGCCTCATGGTAATCCCTGTGTCGCCGGTTTTCATCCGAGCGTGCGAACGCTCTGCCGCCGAAAGGACCATTGCCTTGAGATTCAGTCGCGATCCGCTGAATGCCGTCACCATCCGCCGCGTCGAGCGTGGCCGTTTGCTGATCGGTGAGGAAACCTATGAGGCGACGGTCGGGCTTACGGCTGACCGGGTGATCAGCGATGCGCTGCCGTCGAGCCTTGGCGCAATGAGCACCGAGACACTCGCCCCGCTGCTCGACGCCCGGCCGGAAATGCTCGTTGTTGGCAGCGGCTGGTCCGCCGCGTTGCCGCCGCGAGAGCTGACCTTCGAATTGGCCAAACGCGGCCTCGGCATGGAAGTCATGGACACCCCGGCCGCCTGCCGAACGTTCAACATCCTGATTGGCGAAGGGCGACGCCCTGCGGCGCTATTGTTTATGGACTAATCGGCAAGCCCGGTCACAGGCGTCGGCGCGCTGCCTAGTCGAGCACGAGATCGCCGGAAATACCTTCGCGTTCCATGCGCGATCGAAGCGTTCCCAAGGCTTCGATCTGAATTTGCCGAACCCGTTCGCGGGTAACGCCGATCTCACGGCCGATATCTTCGAGCGTTCGACGACGATGACCGTGCAGTCCAAACCGCCATTCGATGACTTCGCGCTGCTTGTCACTGAGTGAATCCATCCAGTGTTCCACCAGATCGTGCACGAGACGTTTTTGCGTGCAGCGCTGTGGCTCAGCGTCACGCCGCCCGGGCAAGGTATCGAGAACGCCGAACTCACTGTCGCTGTCGTTGCCAACGGTGACCCGCTGATGCAGGAACAGCAGGCGATCCACCTCCTCCGGCGACTTGTCGATGCGCCGGCCGATCTCAACAGAACTTGGCGGCTCGTCGTTTTCATGACGTAGCTGATGCGCAGCACGCAGGCAACGATTGATGTCCTTGATCACGTGAATCGGCAAACGCACCATTCTGGCCTGGTTCATGATTGCGCGTTCAATCGCCTGGCGAATCCACCAGGTCGCGTAGGTAGAAAATCGGTAGCCCAGTTCGGGGTCGAACTTCTCAACCGCGCGAATCAGGCCAAGGTTGCCTTCCTCAATGAGATCCATGAACGGCAGACCACGGCCAGGATAGCGTCGTGCAATCCGTACCACGAGCCGCAGGTTGCACTCGATCATGCGCTGTCGCGCCCGTTCATCGCCGGCCTGAATACGCCGACCGATGGCAATCTCCTCGTCCGGACTTAACAGGCGAGAACCGCCGATTTCATTGAGATAACAACGTGTGACGTCGACGTCTGCACGGCGTGTTTGAGTCGCGTTCCGCTCTTTTGGCGGCGGTAACCCGGACAGTCCCATAGCGCCCACTCCCCGTTGGTTGAAACGAGCAGTCTGCGACGGCAAATGGTAACGCCAAGTCAGTTTATTTGGATGGCAGTAACTTCTGCGGGTCTACCGGCTTGCCATTTTTTCGAATCTCGAAATGCAGTCGCGGCTGTCGCCCCGGCCCCTCACCCATCGTCGCGATGCGCTGTCCCTGCCGAACGGTTTCGCCTTCTTTGACGATCAGCGTCGAGTTGTGCCCGTAGGCACTGAGGTAGGTGTCGTTGTGTTTAACGATAATAAGCTGACCGTAGCCATTCAGTCCACCTCCGGAGTAGACCACCCGACCGGAAGCCGCGGCGCGTATGGGCTGGCCGGCGTCGCCGCCGATCAGAATACCCGTGCCACTGCCCGGCCTTCCGCCAAAGCGGACCTCGACAGCGCCGGTCGTTGGCCACTGCCAGGCCGGCGGCGGTTCAACAGGAATTTTCGGCAGAGGTTTGGGCGCGGCAGCGCGGGGCTGCGCTGGCGCCCTTGCTCGCGAGTTGCTGCCACCGGGAGGCGTGAGGGAGATGACCTGCCCGGGATAAATCAAAGAGCCGTCGCCAAGATTGTTCCAGCGCGCAACTTCCCGGGGATCCTCGCCATAACGCCAG
>CAZFVT010000258.1:0-5229 GCA_964522355.1 uncultured Woeseiaceae bacterium
CCTTCGTTGAGGCCGAAACCGTCGTTGGCAACCGCGCCGTCGATGGTGAACGCGTTGGAGCGGGACGAACCACCGAGGCAGTTAATGCCGGACCCGCCGCCGTTATCGGCGCGGGCAATGCTGACGCGGGGATCGATACGAATGATGTCTCGAATCTGGCGCTGAATACTCGGCATGCTGGCGATGTCTGCGGCGCTGAACGCGGTACCCGGTCCAAGTGCCATCTTGGCGGTCGCGACCTGGGCCGCAGTTACCGTCACTTCGTCGATTGCCTGCGCTTCGGCCAGGTCAATGTCGAAATTGGCCGCGCCCGACAGGTCGGTGAAGACGTCCGTAACCAGTGCGCCCTGGTATTGGCTCGACTGTACGCGAATGGTGTAGGGGCCGCCGACGGCCAATGAGCGGATGTTGAAGGACCCGCTGTCGTTCGTGGTTGCGGAGCGGACGGTGCCGGTGCGCGTGTCGGTCACGGTGACCGTGGCGCCGGCAACCGGCGAGCCGTCAGGCCCGGAAACGGTACCGCGAACCCCAGAAGTGGTTTCCTGTGCGAATCCCGCAACAGAAAACGTCATTAGCGTAATCGCCATAAGCCACGTTCGGCCAGCCCAATGTCGCAGACTGGTCAGCAAACGCGGACGATTCGAGTCGTAGTGCATGTGCTATTCCCCGGTTCGATCGAAAAAAAGAGAGCGTATTTTGCGGAAGGTTTATGACAGGTTTATTTAGAACGTGTAACGGTTTTTGTAGCGTCGCTTCTCGGGCGACGTTGACATAAGCCCTTCAGCGCTCAAGGTAGCCCAGCAAATTATCAGTTGCAATAAGGGCTTAGAGGCGATTCGACAGGCTTGGCCTGCGTGGTTGCCCGGGCTTCGATTCGGCTTCTAGATTTCGCGTGACGATCAGTTGTTAAGGGATTGTTTCTGTTTGGTTTCGGCAGCAGCCACTTTGACGATCACGGCGAGGGCTGAGGAAGGGTCTGAATCCTGCCGGTCGCGAATCCTGGCAACCAATGCGCTGAACTCGATGAGGGGATAGATCCCTGTCCGCGAAATGCGCGAAATGAGTGTTGCTTCTGCACAACAATGCGAGGATCGATGGCTAGTTTGGTGCTGCCCAGGCCGGATCTGACAGCGGGATGCGGAACAGCGGCGGTTGCTTGCCTTCCGTCGTCCAGAACACCGCCTCGGACGTCAGGCAGAGCGCCTCGGCGGCCCAGCCTTCGCCGAGCGCAAATCGGCTCGGTGCTGCCTCGAACGCCTGCTGCCAGCTTTCCCCGGCCTGACGTTCGTAAAGGTAAATGGCTTCGTAGGTTAGTACGGCGGCCAGCCGGCCGTCAGGCGAAAAGTCGAGCGCCGTCGGCTGCCAGAACCAGTCCTGCTTTATCGGTGCCAGTGCAATGTCCTGCCGACTGGGCTGCGGCAGGGAGTTCAGCGTGCCAACGAATTCTGCAGTCACGGTCTCGCCTTCAGGGAGACTCGCGAGATCCAGGATATAGAGCTCCGCCGGAATGGTCCTCTTGGCAACGATCCAGACGGTCGCCGCTTCGTCGTCTACCGCTATCGCCTCACTGTCACGTGGCCCGTCGGGATAGCTAAACGAGATGGTCTGGATAACGTCGACGGATCCGGAACGGCTGACGTCCGATGCATCCGTAATCAGTAACTGAACATCGTCGCGACGCCCGAAGTTGTCACCGATATCGGCGATAACCAGGCGGCTCTGCGTTCCCCGCTGAAGCAAAGCGAGGTCTTCCCAGTCGACGTTCTCGCTGCCGTTTACCTCCAACTGTTCAATCACCGTGCCTTCCCGATCCAGTCGGTAAAGCCAGGCGCCATTGCCACCGTCGTTGTGGGTCCAGAAGAAGCCATTAGCATCCCGGGGGCAGGCGAGACCGCTGGACTCGCGAACCGCGTCGTCATTCAGCGTGCCGACCCGATAGCCCGACAGGTCTACTTCGTTGTCGCCCCACAGCGGCGGAGCCATAATGGTCCCGGCGAGGACCAGGAGACTGATGCTTCTAACGCCCATGGCCGCGGAGCCTAAAACATATTTGCCGGGTCTGCTTCAACGCTGATGTTCTCGGGCCAAAAAAGAAGCCCGGCCGATCGGCCGAGCTTCTGTCCTTGGCCTTAGTCGCGCAGAGTGGCTATTCAAAATCCCAGCGCGCCTCGACACCCCAGTAGGCCGGCTCGTTAACGAACGCGGTCAGGTTGAGGAAATTGATGGCACCATCCACCGTGACTTCGTCGGTGATGTTTCGGCCCACGAGTGCCAGGTCGAGGCCATTGTTGCTGCGGTAGCCGGCGCGGAGACCGCCGAGCCAGCGTTCCTCCTGGACGAACTCCACTGAACGGTGAAGGAACAGGCCGGATTCGCTCCGGTAGTTCCAATCCGTGTTGAAGTAGGCTTCGCCGCTGGATAGCGGATAGCTGTACTCGAGCACCAGGTTGAAAATGTACTCGGGTGTGCGCGGTAGCGGATTGCCGTCAATTGACACCTCGATGGCCGTACCAAAGGGCGTGGGTCGCGAGCCGACGACAGGGTCGAGGCCTGTGCACTGTGGATTGGAGCCGCACAGATCGTCCTGAAGCTCCGGATCGTCAATCTCGGTCTTGTTGTAGCTGAAGTTAGCCAGCACGAACAGATTGTCGGTCAGCAGCACCTCGAAGTCGGTTTCGAAGCCGAAACCGTTTACCTTGTCCGCGTTAAGAAGCTGGTTTACGTTGGCAACGCCGCCGGTAGCCGTGAGCTGATGGTCGTCATTTGTGAACGTATAGAACGCCGAATTCCATCGTGCACGCCCGCCGAGCAAATCACTTTTGAAGCCAACCTCGAACGAGAGGCTGTCCTCGGTTTCTGCGGAGCTGACGAAGCCGAATCGGCCGAGGGCGACGGGGCCGCGAGATCCGGTCGCAATGCGTCCATACCAGGTCAAATCTTCCGATGAATCGTAGCTAAGTGCCACGTCCCAGTTGAAAAAGTCATCAGCGACCGAGATCGAATCCGGCGCAACTTCGCTGGCGCCGCTGCCCGGCCCAACCTGGAGGTCCTTGTCATCGTCAGTCCAGCGACCGCCGACAGTCAGCGTTGTCGTCTCATTCAAGAGGACTTCGAACTGGCCGAATACGGCGATCGACTGCGTCTGCTGCGTGATCAATGCCGTATCCGCCGGCGCTGTGTAGCTGAGATTCAGCAGGTCGAACTCTTCGTCGAAGTAGAACAGGCCGACCTGATAGAAGAGTTTGTCGCCCTGGTTGGCGAAACGGAACTCCTGGGTCAGCTGATAGTGGTCAGAGATACCGTCGCCGGTCGCCACGTTAAAGAAGCCCTGTCGACCGAGGTCGCCAATCTCGTCCTCATCAAAGGTCACCTCGCCACCATCGACGTCAGCGCCCTGGAAGTTGTCGACCGTGTCGTAACCCGTGATCGACGTAAAGGTCTGGTCGCCGCCAAGATCCCACTGCAGATTCAGCGCTGCACCGTAATGGTCCAGGTCCATGCTGTGGATCTGGTTGTCATTGCGCGCTACCTCCTCATCGAATTCCGGGCGCAGACCTTTCGATCCAACCTCGATGGCGTTCGCGTAGAAGATCGTCGGGTCAGTACCTTCCTGGGCGAAACCATGCAGCTTCAGGTTGGCGGTAAAACTGCCCTGAGCATCGTAGGCAAATTGCAGGCGCCACGCCGTTTCCTCAAATTCACCAAAGTCATCGCCCGGGCCGTTTACCGAGTTGTCGATCCACTTACCGCGCGACTGGTGCTTAATCGAGGCGCGGCCGAGGATGGCTTGTGAAAACTGGAAGTTACTGGCGCCCTCGAGGCCAAGGGTCTCACGCGAGCCGTAAGAACCACGCACATAGGCGTCGCGTTTACGGTTGGTTGGCTCGACGGAATCAATCTTGATCGCGCCGGCATTCGTGTTGCGGCCAAACAGAGAGCCCTGCGGTCCTTTCAAGACTTCCACCCGCTCGATGTCGAACAGCGGCAGGCTGCGAAGCACGTTGTTTTCCAGGGAGATATCGTCGTAGATCATTGCCACCGGCTGGTTCGCGTTGACATCGAAGTCAATGTTCCCGAAGCCTCTGAGGTAGAAGCGAGGCTGGGTGCGGCCGTTTGAGGTTTCGATGTTCAGGCCGGGAACCCGGGCGGCGAGTGCACGGATGTCCTGTGCACCGTTAATGTAGTCATTGACGGCATCGCCGGTGATCGTCGAGACCGCGAGCGGTACGTCGCTGAGGCCCTGTTCGCGCTTCTGCGCGGTGACGGTAATCTCATCGAGAATTGAATTCTGGGCAAATGCCGCCGGTGCGCAGAGAACCGTTGCCACGGCAAGCGCGACGCTGCTTGTTGGGGAAAAACGACGCATTGGGGGTCTCCAACGGGAAAAGGCGGCAATTATAGCCCTGAGAAGCGATAGGTCACGCAGAAATTTTGTGGTGTGTTTGCAACATTGTTTCCATGCCGTTACGACTCCGGGTCGATATTCTCGTAGAGTTCAGGGCGAAAACGCGGCGTACAGATGCACTCGAAGCAGAGGTCTTCGCTGCCCGTATTCGTGATTCGCTGACCTACGCCGGCAGGTATCGCGACGCTGTCGCCCGCCTGCACGGGGAACGATTCGTCGCCGACTTCCATCAACCCTTCGCCGCGACGAATGACGTACCACTCTGAAACGCCCACACGGTGCCATTGGGTGGTAATTCCGGCCTCGACGCGCGCTTCGGCCAGGGAGACCTCGGGCACCCTGGCATCGCTAAGGATCTCTCGAATAAAGCAGCCCTCGTCAGTCCATAGTTCTTCCGGGTCTTCTGCGTCGGCAATCAGGTATTGGGGCATTGCTTGGTCACTCCGTCGTATGAATGTCGCAGGAATTTTGTCTGGCCTGGCCAGAAGACTATTCAAGCACAGTTCACTTGCCTGTCGTGGAGGACTGCGGTGGTAGACTTGACGCCCCATACCGCTGCCGCCACACCCTGATATGGCCACCAAACACATGAACGCCGCGCCCGGCGACTTCGCTCCGACCGTGCTGATGCCTGGCGACCCCCTTCGCGCCGCTTACATTGCCGAGAACTTTCTCGAAGAGGCGCGGCGCGTTACTGACGTACGAAACATGTGGGGCTTCACCGGCCGCTACAAGGACATGCCGGTTTCCGTGATGGCGCACGGCATGGGTATACCGTCCGCTTCTATCTACTGGAGCGAGCTGATTACCGAATACGACGTGAA
>CAZFVT010000259.1:0-5216 GCA_964522355.1 uncultured Woeseiaceae bacterium
TGGGCTCGTCGTTCGGCTCGGGTGTGACCATTCCCGGCACGGGCGTGCTGCTAAACGACCACGTGGCCAACTTCGCGTTGTCCGTTGGCGAGCCGGAAGCCCGGGGCTTCCAGGCAAACCCGAACAATCGCCTGGAGCCGGGCAAGCGGGCGGTCAGCACGATCACGCCGATGATCGTTTTCAAAGACGGCGAACCCGTGCTGGTAACGGGCAGCCCTGGCGGCACGCGCATCATCTCCGCTGTGCCCCAGGTGATGATCTCTGTCGTCGACTTCGACATGAACGTAGCCGAAGCGACGATGTCGCCCAGAATCCACCAGCAGTGGAGTGCGGATGAGCCGGAAGAGCTGCAGCTCGAACAGGGGCACTCTATGGACACATTCCGTTTGCTGCAGTCCCTCGGCCATGACGTTGAGTTCTCAGGAACGATTGGCAGCGTGCAGTCCATCGCTATCGACGGTGACACGATCTACGGGGCTGCCGATCCGCGGCGGCCGGGGGCGTTGGCCGTACCCGTTGAGTAAGTAACCGAAGGGGTCGGACCGCGTTTGCGCGCGTCGACGCCGGCTCCCGGCTCGCATCTTCGGCTACTGCCTATTCTTCGATTCCAGCTGAGCTTCTATGCTTTGAGACGAGGGAGAATCTCCTTCAAACGCCGCTCGGCACCAATCAGGGGGATCAGTGAGCTATGGCCGCGAACGGATCAGGCTACCTACTTCTTCTTGTACTCGTCTGCTTCGCTGGTGCAGGCGCAACCCAGGCATTGGCGCAAGGGGTCGAAGAACCGCCGGACATCGACGGCCCGGTAGAAAACGACCTCTACCTTGCCCACCGTGTAGTGGAGGTAAGCTCGCGAGTCGACGGCGACGTCGTCGCTGCGGGCGGGCAGGTCACGATCGACGGTGACGTAACCGGCGATATCATCGCCGCGGCTCGGACAATTGATATCCAGGCGCCCGTAGGTGATGACGTGCGTGCGGCCGGTCAACATGTTCGTATCCTGTCGCCCGTCTCTGGCCATCTGGTCGCGGCCGGACAAACGGTCACGGTTGCGCAGCCAGTCGGTGAATGGGCGTGGCTGGCGGGAATGACGGTGGAGGTCACCGGAGATATCGGCGGCGACCTAAGCATTCGTGCGAAGAACGTCCTTATCAACGCGCAGGTTCTCGGCGACGTCGACATCATCGGTGACGAGCTCGAGGTGGGTCCTCTTGGCGCCATACGCGGCGACCTCCGCTGGCAGAGCCAGTCAATCGCCAACATCAACCCTGAAGCACAAATCGACGGCGAGCTCATCGAGGAATCGCCACCGAGCGTGGCGGAACAGCTCGCCGACGGCCGAACCTACAGGTTGCCGCTGAACACGATTGTGGCGGTGACCGTGCTGTTTCTGCTGTTCTCCAGGGCGTTTCGAGCGAGCGCCGCACGGATTGAAGAACGGCCAGGCAGGTCGATACTAACGGGTGCCGCCGTTTTCGTTGTTGCTCCGACCCTGGCCATCGGCCTGTTCTACAGCGGTGTTGGGGTGCAACTGGGGTTTGCCGTTGTCCTTATCTTTTTCGCAGTCCTGCTGCTCGGCGTCTTGACGGGGCTGTTCGCAATCAGCGACGTGTTACTACGCAGGTTCCAGGAGTCTCCTGACCTCCGACAGTCGATAGCCGCGATCTTTGCGACGGTCGTCGTAGTTGGCCTTCTGGCCAAGATTCCGTGGGCAGGCTTCGCGCTCATCGTCCTGATTCTGCTCACCGGGATGGGCGCGCTTTGCTGGACTTCCTGGTCGACGCTGAGGGGTCTTGGGAACCAGCGGCCCTCGCAAACATGATCGCTCCGAGGAGACTCGGCGCAGCATGAGCAACCCTGACGACGTGGGTGTTTCCGGAACAGCCGAAAAGCCTGACTCAGCCACATAGTCACCTGTTCCTGTGACAATTTCCCGGGCAGACCGGTCGTTTTCTCTGACGACACCGACTCTGTTGGTTTTCGGGGAGCGCAGGACATCCAGCAGTGCCCCTGTTCTTCGTGGAATCGGCGAAGAGCAATGAGGTGCCGTGTGGGCCCTGACCTGAAGGTCCGGTCGTCCGAACAAGTTTGTTATTCTGCGTGGGGCTCGATTTCCGGGAAGACTGATGACATCGAACAACGGCCGACTTTCTTCTCTGGGCGCGCTGCTCCTGATCTGCGCGGCGTCGTTCGCCATTGCCCAGGAAGAGCCCGCGATGATGAAGAAGAGCCAGTCCGGCGTCTCGCTGGATGCTGGCGTTGACTGGAATATGTGTCGACATGATGGGGTTGCGATTGGCGGTTACGATCCCGTCAGCTATCGCCAGCCGGACGGGCCGGTCGTCGGTCGATCGGATTACACCGCGGAGCATGACGGCGCGAGCTACCAGTTCGCGAGCGAGGCCAACCTCGAGACTTTCCTCGAAGATCCCGAACGCTACGCGCCGGCCTACTCCGGCTTCTGCGCCGTGACCCTGGCCCTCGGTCGGGTCACCTGCCCGGACTACACCAATTTCCAGATCGAGGATGATCGGCTGCTGCTGTTTGAGGTGACGGGTTTCACCAACGGACGAACGCTGTGGAACACGGATGCACCGACGTTTCGCCAACAGGCCAACGACAACTTCGATCTGCTGACCGACCAGCAGTGAACGTTTCCGTTCCTCGCGCCGGCGGTGCGGCGCTCGCCTGCCTGCTGCTTGTCGGGGGCTGCGAGTTGCAGGATCGAAACCTGACGCTTGCGCATACGACCGAGGAACCGGCGCCCTCAATTGCGGTCACCGTTCAAAGCACGCTTGCCGACAGCAACATCGCGGTCACGATCGAGGAATCGGCGGACCCGACTGCCATCCTTGAGGCGGTCAGTGAAGGACGCATTGATCTCGCGATCATCGAGGAGCCCGAGCGGCCGATGGCCGGCACCGCGACGCTCGCGCCGCTTTATCCCAGCGTGTTGCACGTCATGCACAACCGGGGCGGGCAGCCGGCCAGCTTTGTCGAGCTGGTCCGCGGCGCCAGGGTCTATGCCGGGCCCGCCGGCGGGGCTGCCTATCGGCTCCTGATTCAGCTTTCCGCTGACTTCAACCTGGGCAGGGATGAGTTTGAGATACTGGAGAATCCCTGGACCGTCACGCCGGACGTGTGGTTTGTCTTCGGCGGGCTGCTTTCCGTCGAGAACGCTGCCGCCCTGGAGGGCTATCGGCTATTCAGTTTCGCCGCCGAAGAAGACCGGCAGGGCGGTACCGTGGCCGATGGCATCGCCCTGCGGCACCACCACGTCCGACCGTTCCTCATCCCCAAAGGGGTCTACAGCAACCTGGCCGATGACGCCGTCGTCACTCTGGCGATCCGCACCGTGCTGATCGCGAACGAGCAGTTTGACGCGCAGCTCGGCTATGACATTGCCTCCGCGCTCTTCGTCAATGCGCAGGAAATCTCGCTCAACTATCCGCTGGTAACCCGCGAGCTGAATGAAAGTGTTCAGGTCGCCGACCTGATGCTGCCGATCCAGGATGGCGCGCGTCGTTTCCTGGAGCGCGACCGGCCGGGCCTCATCGAGCGCAATGCGGAGGTGATTGCGCTGTACTTCACCGTATTCATCACACTCGTCAGCAGCGTTATCGGGTTCTATCGCTACCGGCAGCAGGTTCGCAAGGATCGCGTCGATATCTTCTTCGACAAGCTGCTCAAGGTGCGCCAGAACATGACGGCTGCGGACGCCGACCACGCCGCGTACCGGGAAGAGGTCCTGAGCGTTCAGCGGGAAGTGGTCAGCCTGCTGATCGATGAGCGCATCGCCGCCGATGCCAGTCTTGTCGCCTTCATGAGCCAGTCCAACCAGATGCTCGACGAACTGGACCGGAAGTCGAAGGGTTAGGTCTTAGCCAGCCAACAATTTCCGCGAACAGCCAGCATTCCCTGATGGAGGCTTAGCGCAGGACATGAGAAGGCAATCAGTTTCGGAGTGACCTAGCTTGACTCCACCCTGCCGATAAGCGCGTTCAGCGGAAAGGAAACCTCGCCGGAAGCGGATGCAAACGGCGGATAGTCAGCGCGCAGTCGTTCCACAATCGCATCGATCTGCTGACTATCAACGCTGTCTGCGAGGAGCCATGCCTGAATCTCCGTCGCCACGAAGTCCTCCACGGACGGAAAGGTCGCCGTGCCGTCATGCTGGCTCATCGCAACCCCTTCCATGCCCGCCGATTTGAACAGACTCTCCAAAGCGTCGGCCTGCCCGATCGCAAACGGCCAAGCCAGCGAGTTCGCCGAATCGTCACCGGCTATTTCGCGTGTCGCCTCGACCAGCGCGCTGTAGACAACGTTGTTCTCCAGCCCCTGCCACACACTAACGACCATATGGCCGCCATCCTTCAGAACACGCCGCATTTCTCGAAGTGCCTTCTCCGGTTCCGGAACGAACATCAGCATGAAGGAGCTGATCACCACGTCGAAACTCTTGTCTTCGAACGGAAGATCGACAACGTTGCCCTGTTTGAACGTTGCGGCTGGGCAGCGTTCTCTGGCAACGCCGAGCATGCTTTCACTGAGATCGAAGCCGGTTGCGCTGCCGGTAGTACCAACATGCTTTACCAGCTCGCGTGTCAGCACACCGGTTCCACAGCCAACGTCCAGCACGTTGTCGCCATCGCCAACCTCGGCGGTCGCGATCATGACCGGCGGCCACTGATCGAATATTGCCGGAACGAAGAACGCCTCATAGCCGTTCGCCGCTTCCGGGGTGAGCCCCATTTCATCTTCGTTCGACATCCAGTGTTACTCCTTTGCAGTGCGTAATGACCGATTGAGAGCTTTGCAGGCCGTCTAACATCAATTCTTCGCTAGCAAAGTACGGATGCGCGATTAAGTCAACTATCCCCGAAACTTCGCATGACGGATTGGGCCCGAATTGATAGGGTCGTAAAAGTTTTTTGTGTTCCCTACGAACTCGCCAACAGTTCGACGGCGGGGAACAGTAAGTAGGGGGCATGATGCGAAAGCACTACAAACGACGGATTGTGGGAGTGGCGGTAGCAACCTTGCTGGCGAGCTGCGGTGGCGGTGGTGGCAATGGCGGCCCGCCCGCGCCGACGCCGCCAAGAGCGACGGCCGGGGCAGAGACGCTCGATGAAGATACCCAGGTCCAGGGCACCTTAACCGGCGTTGCCGGCGAAGGCGGCGCGCTGTCGTTCAGCGTGCAGACCCAGCCCTCCAAC
>CAZFVT010000260.1:0-5197 GCA_964522355.1 uncultured Woeseiaceae bacterium
GTCGATTTGCCCGAACCGGTCTTACCGGTGACCAGGATCATGCCCTGGTTCTGCTTGCAGAACTTGTCGACCACGAGGGGCATGTTCAGCTGTTGCAGGGTTAAAGCCTGTGAAGGAATGGCACGAAACACGGCGCCAATGCCGTTCAGGTGACGCATCACATTGACGCGGAAACGGGACACCCCGGGGATATTGTGGGCAAAGTCGACCGCGTCGTTGGTCTCGAAATCACGTTTCAAGGTATCCGTCATGATCTCGTAGAGGGCTTCGCGAACCGTCTCGATGCTCAGGACCTCATTGTTCAGCGTCCGCAAGGCGCCGTGCACCCGCACCCGCGGCGGATCGCCGGAGATGAAGTGCAGGTCGGAGCTATCATTGACCAACGCTTCCTTTAGGAAGACGTCGATTTTTCGTTCCGGCAGTTCTGCTACGGTCTCGGTCACTCCACGGCCTCCATGATCGGCAGTATCGATGTGTCTGTGACGAATTTCTGGAAACGCGCCTTGTCGACCGCGTAGCGGAACGCGTCGTCCGGATCGATCTGGCCGCGCTCGACGGCTTCCGTCAGCGCCCGGTCCATGCTCTGCATGCCGACGCCGCGGCCGGTCGTCGGCTGTGCCGGAATCTGGTGGGTCTGGTCGGTCATGATCAGCTTCGAGATCGCCCGGGTATTGACGAGGATCTCGAGGATCGCCCGGCGATCCCGCCCGTCCGGTGTTTTCACCAGGGCCTGGGTGATGACGGCTTTCAGGCTCTGTGCCAGGAAGCTCTTGGTTTGCTCGCGGAGTTCACCGGGCAGGGCATCAATAATTCGGTCGATGGTCTTCACGGCGCCAGTCGTGTGCAGCGTCCCGAGCACCAGGTGGCCGGTTTCTGCAGCGTTCATCGCCATGGAAATGGTATCTGCATCGCGCAGTTCGCCAACCAGGATGACGTCCGGATCCTCACGCATCGCAGATCGAACGCCGTCGGCGAAGCTGGTGAGGTGGGTGCCTAGCTCCCGCTGGATGATCTGCGAGTGCTTGCTGGGATGAACAAACTCAATCGGATCCTCAAGACTGATGATGTTGAGGCTGCGAGTCTCGTTGAGATGGTCAATCATGGCCGCGAGGGTGGTGGACTTGCCGGTACCCGTCGAGCCCGTTACCAGCACCATGCCCTGGTGGAAGTCGCAAAAGGAGGTGACCGCCTTCGGCAGGTTCAGGTCGGCGAGTTTCGGCACCTCGTTCGGGATGTGCCGGAACACGGCGCCGATTCCGGTGTCCTTGCGAAACAGGTTGACGCGAAAACGGGAGCCTTCCTCTCCGACGTAGGAGAAGTCCAGGTCCCGACCGGATTGAAAGTGTTTTTGCTGGCCGTCGGTCAGGATTTCACCGATATAGATCTCCATTTCGGCGTCTGACAGGTCGCGGAACTTGATCGGCAGGAGGTCGCCGTTCATGCGCAGCATTGGCGGTACGCCAACGGCCAGATGAATATCCGAGCAACCCTGAGCGAGTCCAAGCTTTAGAAACGAATCAATGCGCGGCATAGCGCCGAAGGCCCCGTATTACGTTAAAACGCGGAAGCCTTTATCCTAGGCGGATTGCACCATCCAAACCAGTGCGCCAGTGCACATTTTCAGACTTCGATGGCGTTGAGGGTGTCAATCAACTCGTTCATGGACGCGTAGCGTTTGGTCTTGTCGACGGACATCGTCTTGGCAATGATTTCGGCGTAGCTGTCAGGAATGTCCGGGTTGACCTCCTGGCAGAGCTTGGCCTTGCCCTGCACGTGCTGATACATCACTGACATGTGGTCGCCGCGGCTGTACGGCGGGATACCGGTGACCATCTCATACATGATCACGCCGACGCTGTAGACGTCGGCCTTTTCGTCCACTTTCTTGCCAAGAATCTGCTCGGGCGCCATGTACTTGGGAGAGCCGATGACGTAGCCGGTCTTGGTGAGCTGCGTGTCGGCGCCGGTGCTGGCTGCGGCGGCGACGCCGAAGTCCACGATTTTCAGCAGTCCCTCGTCGTTGACGAGAATGTTTGCCGGTTTGAGATCGCGATGAATGACGCCGGCCGCGTGCGCGACCGACATGCCGGTCGCGATGTCGACGGAATACTGCAGGGCCTTCTTGAGGTCCATGGGTCCACCGTCGGGAATCTCGCCGCTGAGCGTGTGCGACGGGAAGTACTCCATGGATATGGCATAGGCTCCCTGCACGTGGAGGAAGTCATAGATGCGAATCACGTTGCGATGGGTGATCTTGCGTGAGTAGCGCAGCTCGTGGACGAAGCGTTTCATCATCTCTTCGTCGGAAGAGACGTTGGGGTTCAGGAATTTCAGGATCAGGTTCTCATCGACCACCTGGTCCTGCATCAGCAGGACCGTACCAAATGCACCCTTGCCGATCTTCTCGATGAACTTGTAGCGGCCATCAATGACGTCACCAGGCTCCAGCGACGAAATGTCGAGAATCGGGGCGGTCGGTGTGGGGGCGGCTTCTGCAGGTGCTGCCGGAGCCTCCGCCTGGGTCGTGTCGGCAATCTGATTGACCGTTTCCGCGATCAGCTTCTCGGCGACATCGTTGTCCAGCAGTAATGTATGCGTGGCGCCGGCACCGGCGATCTTCTCCGCCCTCACGTTTTCCTCGAGGACGGCCGCCGAGAACTTCGATTCGATCTCCTTGATGGCCTTGTCCGCAATGTTGACGAGCGTCGGATCGTCTTTCTGCATCATCTTCTGCAGGATGTTCTTGATGCCTTCGGCGTGTTTCTCATCGGCCAGGTGGGAAATCGCCTTGATGGCCTCGACCTGGGTGGCCACCTCCGGTTTGGTGAGCATCGGGATCAGATCGCTGAGAATGCCTTCATCGCCCAGCTTGCCAAGCGCGCGTACGACGACCGTGTCCGTCTTGGCGTTCTTGCCGAGCATCGAGACGAGTTTGGGTACCGCCTTCTTGTCACCGATCTCCGCCAGCGCGTCGACGGCGCGTTCCCGGACCCACCAGTCCGAGTCGTCGGTGGCGCCCATCAGGTGCTCGACCGCCGTTTCGTCCTTCGTCGCGTTCAGGATCTCGATGGCCGTGCGGCGTATGTCCTCGTCTTCGTCGTTGATCAGGGCAAGCACGGATCGAACAACCTTCGGTCCGCCAATGCTTGAAAGGGCATCACCCGCACGGCTCCGCACCCACCAGTCGTCATCCTTAATGGCATCCAGGAGGTCTTTCACCGAGTCGACTTCTCCGATCTCGTTAAGGACTTCGACCGCGGATCGGCGAGTGTACTCAGACTCGTCCTTCAACGCCTTGACGAGGAACTTGATGGTATCCGGGTGGCGAATCTTGCAGATGACGTCGACGGCCTTATTCTGGATGTCGACGTCCGGGTCGTGAAGCAGGCGGGCAACCTTTTCGATATTGACGTCTGCATCGCGAGTGGCGAGCGCCTTGAGCGCCGCGGCGCGAACCAGCTTGTTGGAATCATCCAGCTGGTTCTCGAAGGCGCTGTTGATCTCACGGCCCTTGAACCTGGTCAGCAGCTGGATCAGGTGCATCCGAACGACGGGGTCCTTACCCGACATGCGATTAATCAGGTCGGGCACCATGTCCTGGGTGACGACCTCCTCGATGATCTTGAAGAGCGCCGCTTTCTCTTTTGGCTCGACCTCGTAGGCGCGCCTCATCAGCTCGTGCACGCTGATCTGCTTCTTGTGAACCTTGAGGACCTCGATCAGGGGGCCCTTGGCGACCTCGGGATCGTCAAAAAACTCGAGCAATTCGTTGGGGTCATAGTCCGTGCTGCTGGACAGGGCCCAGGCGGTGCCGGAGACGACGCGCTCGGCGCCGTCGGCTAGGCCCTCTTTATAGCGCGGCAGCGTCTTGTCGTTGAGCTGGTCGGTCAGTATGTCGACGAATGCCATCGTGTGCGATTTGTCGCTCATCGCGAGCGCGTCGAAAAGCTTCGGGATGACGCCGGGGCCGAGCTTCTTGAGCTTGCCAACGATTTTCTGCGCCGAATCGGAGTTGATATCCTTCTCCGAGGACAACTGCCGAATGAGCTGCTCTGCACGAAACCCGCTTAGCAGCGCCATCGCAGTCCCTTCGCAGTTTGTCGGCTAGGTCTGACCATTACTTTCCATGTCTCGTGGCGCGGTTCTCCGCGCTACGAAGATGACCGATTCAAAGCAGTATCTCTTGCAAAATCGCAGTTATTCGCGCCCCGACCGAAGCATATGTCCGGCCCACGCGCATTCCGGCCCGTATTCTGACCGCACATGTCGCCGGATTATGCCATATCGACCCGCGCGGGAAGTGTGACGGGCGTCGTGCGAATTCGTCGTAAGTGCCGAAATCCGGTACATAAACAGGCCGGAGGATGGTTACAATGCGGCGACTCCGGCGCAGGACCGCCGGTCGATCGGCTGCAGCCAATGGAAACTGTGATCGTGCCCACCAATAAACCCCTCGAAGAGGCGCTTCTTGCCCTCGATTTGCCGGTTGTCGGCCAGCCCCTGGGCGACGTTGGCAAGATTCTGAGCATTGAAGCCGACGGAGACGGCACGTCGATCAGTATCGAACTCGGGTTCGCCTTTGACGGCTTTGCCGAGGAGCTCAGCGAGGCGATCGCAGGCGCCGCCTCCCGGCACGGTGACGTCAGCGATCCACGCATCCGGCTGACGCATCGCATCGTTTCACACGTGGTCCAGTCGGGACTGAAACCGCTGCCCGGGGTGAGCAACATCATCGCGGTGGCATCCGGCAAGGGCGGCGTAGGCAAGTCGACGACGGCGGTCAACCTAGCGCTCGCGCTGGCCGCTGATGGCGCTAGGGTGGGCATGCTGGATGCAGACATCTACGGACCGTCGCAGCCAACGATGCTCGGGCTGGCCGGGGAGCGACCGCTCAGCGAGGACGGCAAGACCATGATTCCGCCGACCGCCTACGGCCTGCAGGTGATGTCGATCGGCTTTCTGGTGGACTCGGACCAGCCGATGGCGTGGCGAGGCCCGATGGTGACCTCAGCGCTCAATCAGCTGCTGCAGCAAACGCGCTGGGACGGGCTGGACTATCTGATTGTCGATATGCCGCCCGGGACGGGGGACATTCAGCTGACCCTGTCGCAGGGCGTTCCGGTGAGCGGTGCGGTCATCGTTACCACGCCGCAGAACATCGCGCTGCTCGATGCTCGCAAGGGCCTTCAGATGTTCC
>CAZFVT010000261.1:0-4572 GCA_964522355.1 uncultured Woeseiaceae bacterium
ACTCCCTTCTTACGCGCTCGATAACAATTGTTGCGCCCGGATCGGCCCAGTCGGGCACGCGGCTGTTGAGGTCGTTGTCACCAATGACGCCGATGTGCGGAATGACCACACCGTCTTCGGCCAGCGCCGGGTTGCTCATGCCGGTGCCTTCGTCATCTGACGATTCGCCGATGAGGCCCTGGCAAGGCGGCACTATGTCGGCGAAGTCTTCAGTGTTTTGCTCGGTGCGCGTCTCGTAGGCGTTCGCGTAGACCGTCTTGCGGTTGGTCGGCAGACGGATCGAATCGAGGCCAACGAAACCGTCGTTGGTGCAGATGAGCATGGCGACGATGGACAGGCGACGCGAGCGACGGTCTGTCGTAACCGTAAAGGTCTGCACGCTCTCGAAGCCCGTGCCGCCGGGGTTGTTGGCCGGCACGATCGGCGTTGAACCGACTTCGTAGTCAATCACGTTCGGGTTGCCGGCAAGCGCGGAAACCAGCGGTTCGTTGTTGCCGTTCTCCGCGATCGCGACCACGCCCTCGATGGCCGACTCGCCCACCTCGAATATGTCAGCGCGACGGTTGTGCACGGCGATAACCGGCGGCGTGAACGGCTGCCCGGTCGTCAGGTTGTAGATCGTAATCTTGTAGGTGTCGTAGTGACCGTAGGCCGATGACACGGCCGGTGACATCAGTCCCAGCGACAATCCGGCGTAAACCAGCGTTCGTAGAGCCTTCCCTCTGAAATTCATGTTGTCGTCCTCAAAAGATTGGTTAATTGGCGGTTCTGGTTGAGCGCGCCCGCTCAAGCGGGCTGGGGAACGACCAAAAATCTATTGGACATATGTCACGGAATTATCACCCGGAGATGCTGAATCGGTCCGCGAGCCCCGGTTGGCCTGGCCCGGCCCCATAACCGCCAGCAATCATCAGGGTTCGATCAGCGGAGCATCAGGCAACCGGCCGCCGTTAGCGCGACGATGATCCCCTGATAAGTGAGCAAACGTGACGAATTCCCCGGTAATGGGCGAATTTGTTTTACCAGGACGGTTAACAATGCAAACTTCGAATCCGATCAATATCAGGCCGGGATTAAATGCGAATCTCGATGATGCAGACGTCAGGACAGCCCGCAGCAACGCCGGCGAGGTCACTATGAGCCCAACGAACGCCACAACAGTGCCCGACATCCGCTACGAGCACGCCACGCCGGAACAAGCGGCAGAGCTTGCCCCGCTCATCTACGAGAGTTCGCATGAGCTGCTGGATTTCATGTTCGGCGATCGTGAGCGGGCGGAGAAGGCGCTTGCGAAGCTAATCGCGAGGCCAAACGGCCACTTCAGCTATCGATTCGTGAGCCGCCTGATGCTGGGCGACAGGCTCTGCGGCGCGGAGCTGGGCTACGGTGCGAAGCAGCTCGAGTCCGAGGAAACTGCCGGCGCCCTCAATATGCTGCGGGCCATGCCGCTTCGTCGCTGGCCGCACCTGATCGGGGCCGTGAACAAAGCGCTGGACGGCTACGTGATGCCGCCCTCACCCGGGGCCTATTACATCAACAACATCGCCGTCGACGGATCGCAGCGCGGCCAGGGTCTCGGTCAGCGCTTTCTCGATCAGGTCAAACGGAATGCGGAGCTGGAGGGTTATCGCTGTATCGAGCTCGATGTGACGGATCTGAATGAAGGCGGCATTCGCTTCTACGAACGCTATGGCTTTCACTGCGTCGGCGAGTCCCGACCGGAAGCCGCCGTCACTCGTTACGGACTTCCCGCTCTGAAGCGCATGCGCCTGCAGCTCGACGCCGACTCGCCTATCGCCGTGGACAACTACGAGCGTCCGACCAGCAGCACGGTGGTCAACGACGTATCGCGGCTGTATCCGATCCAGGTTGATGACGTCTACGCACCCGGCACCGTTGACCAGCTTGAGGCTGCCGTAAAGGCCTCGGATCGGCCAATCTCGATTGGCGGCGGCCGCTACTCCATGGGCGGACAGGTCGCCCAGCCGGGCACCCTGCATATCGACATGCGCGGCCTGAACCGTGTGCTGGAGCTCGACCCGGCGGAGAAAACCGTGCGCGTCGAGGGCGGTGCCCGCTGGAAAGATGTCCAGCGAGTGGCCGACGACTACGGGCTGGCGATTCGCGTCATGCAAACCTACTCGTCGTTCACCGTGGGAGGCTCCCTGAGCGTTAACTGTCACGGCCGCTACGTCGGTTTGGGCCCGGTCATCCTGAGCGTCCGGTCGATCCGCGTCTTGCTGCACGACGGCGAAATCATCGAGGCCTCGCCGGATGACAACGCTGAGGTTTTCTACGGCGTGGTCGGTGGCTACGGCGCTTTGGGCATCATTGTCGAGGCAACCCTGGACCTGGCCGACAACGCCCGCATTGAACGCCTGAGCAAGAAGATGCCGTTGACCGAGTACCCGTCATTCTTCAGCGGCAACGTGCGCAACGACGACAAGATCATCTTTCACAACGCGGACATAGTGCCGCCGCGCTTCGACAAGGTTCGCGCCATTAGCTGGCGCGAAACGGACAAGCCGGTCAACCGCAAACCGCAGAAAGAAGGCCGGAGTCTTTATCTTGCCGAGAAGTACATGCTCTGGGCGATTACCGAATCACCCCTTGGACACTTCCGGCGTGAGTACATTTACGAAACGCTGCTCTACCTGCGCCCGAAGGTCATCTGGCGGAACGATGAGGCGGACTATGACGTCGCGGAGCTGGAGCCGCTGTCGCGCAGGAACTCGACTTACGTGCTGCAGGAGTTCTTCATACCCGTTGAAGACGTGGTCCGGTTTTCAGGGCACATGACCGAAATCCTTGGCCGACACAAGGTGAAAGTGGTCAACGTGTCGATTCGGCACGCCCACCCGGATCCCGGCTCGCTGCTTGCCTGGGCGCCGCGCGAGGTGTTTGCGCTGGTGCTCTATTACCAGCAGGGCACGGATGCTGCCGGCCGCGAGGCGGTCGCCGTGTGGACTCGCGAACTCATCGATGCCGCGCTCGAGTGCGGCGGGACCTACTACCTTCCCTACCAGCCACACGGCCGGGTCGACCAGTTCCACGCCGCCTATCCGCGTGCAAAGGAACTCTTCGACCTAAAGGACCGCATGGATCCGGACTATCGATTCCGCAACAGCCTTTGGACGAAGTACTACCGTCAGGACGCGGAGGCGCCTCTGTTCGGTGGTCGTGAGACTAGCGGCTCCGAATTTTTGGAGGTTTACGGCGAGACCGAATCCCGGGACGACTTCTTTCGCTTCCTGCAGGTCATCTATCACCTGTATCCGGAAGACCAGTTCCACCAGCTGATTATCGAAGCCTGTGAGCGTCACAATTCGGATCGCGAGATTTACGAGGACGTTGCGCGGCGCCTGCCGGATATCAAGACGCCGCTGTCCGACCTGACCTACGCACTGCCGGCGCTGAAGGTGCAGAAACAGGAGATGGTCCGTCAGACAAAGGCGATTCTCCCGGAGAACAGTGGCATCGACGGTTACCTGGAGATCGGATCTACCGGTCGCTACGTGAAGGGACTTACCCGCGCACTCAACATCTCCGGGCCGGTCTACCTGAGCAACGACGTGGAGCCGGACCTTTCGCCGCCGGCCATCATGGAAAGGGGCGGCATCAAGAGAGTCGGTTCATTCTTCGATCTGAACGACTACGAGCCGATTCCGACTTCGATGATCCCGGACGCCTCGCTGGATCTCGTAACCTGCTACATCGGCCTGCATCATTGCCCGCGCGAGAAGCTCGGCGCCTACATCGATTCGATTCACCGGGTCCTGCGTCCGGGCGGACGCTTTGTGCTTCGCGATCACGACGCCGGGTCGGATGCCATGAAGACCTTCTGCTCGCTGGTTCATACGGTATTCAACGCCGGCCTCGGCGAGTCCTGGGAGTTTGATCGGCAAGAGCTGCGGCTGTTCGAAGGCGTCGACTTCTGGGTTGATGAGATCACACAAAGGGGATTTAGCGACGCGGGTAAACGGCTTCTCCAGGCGAACGACCCGTCCCTGAACACCCTGATGCGCTTCGACAAAGCGCCGTAGAAGGCCAGTCTGCAGGAATTGAGTACACTGTGGCCGGCGCGAGCGCCTGATGCACTCTGCGCATTCGTACGACACCCGGGAAAACGATGTTCGATCACGTGAAGTTTGGCGTCCGCGACTTTGCTCGAAGCAAGGCCTTCTACGTAAAGGCGCTCGAGCCCATCGGCGTAACGGTCGTGACGGACTGGCCGCCGGATGGCGCCGAGATGAGCCAACCGGACGGCGAGAGCTCGCTTTGCCTGTACCAGACCGACGAGCAGCCAGCTCATCTCCACATCGCCTTTACCGCTTCGAGCCGGAATGCGGTCGACGCTTTTTACGCCGCCGCGCTTGCGGCGGGCGGAAAGGACAACGGCCCGCCCGGTATTCGTCCACAGTACAGCGGTCAATACTATGCCGCGTTCGTCCTCGACCCCGATGGGCACAACATCGAAGCGGTCTACCATGAGGCGGACGAATAGAGTGAAGCAGTCTCAGCTGATCGCACTGATGTTCTGGTCCAGCTTCGCCGCCAATCTGGTCATTGCGG
>CAZFVT010000261.1:4583-4957 GCA_964522355.1 uncultured Woeseiaceae bacterium
CTACCACTTGGCCCGTAGGAGCGGCTTCCAGCCGCGATTGATAATCGAATCGCGGCTGGAAGCCGCTCCTACGGGTTGGGTGGCCGGAGTAGCATCGCTGGCAGGTCACTCACTACTTCAGTTTGACGACTATCGGATCTCGCTCGCGAGGTCCTCAAGCGCTGCCTGGTTCGTGTTGGACCAGACCCGGGCGATCGCCTCGTCCAGCGCCACCCACTCAAAGGCATCGTGCTCACTACGATCGCAACAAATCGCCTGCGGCTCCGGAAGGGCGAGGCGAAACCCATACTCGATGTTCTCGGTTACGCCAGGCGCGTAGCGATCCCGCCAGCGCGGATCAATGATGAAGGACCGGGTTACGCCGGCGTCGATGA
>CAZFVT010000261.1:4967-5193 GCA_964522355.1 uncultured Woeseiaceae bacterium
CCGGCACTCCGTCAATGGCAGCCTCCTCGATGACACCGACCGAAAGCCCGGTCTCTTCGAAAACTTCGCGAATGGCCGCCTCGCGGGGAGACTCGCCCTCCTCCAGGCTACCGGTAACCGACTGCCAGAAACTGAAGGGCGCCACCCGGTGCAGCAGCAGGACCTCGCGGCCCGAATGGATGACGACGAGAACGGATTCCGGCCGTCGGTAGGCGGCCACCGAAGG
>CAZFVT010000262.1:0-5185 GCA_964522355.1 uncultured Woeseiaceae bacterium
CCGGAGATCATCCTTATGGATGAGCCTTGCTCAGCGCTCGATCCTATCGCGACGGCGCGCATCGAAGACCTGATGGACGAATTGTCGGAGAACTACGCGATCGTCATCGTCACGCACTCGATGCAGCAGGCCGCCCGGGTGTCCGATCGGGTTGCCTACTTCAACCAGGGCCGCCTCATCGAGGTCGATGAGACCAATCGGATTTTCACCAATCCGCGACACAAGCTCACCGAAGACTATATAACCGGTCGTATCGGCTAGGTGACCCACTGAGGTCCACGCGCGGATAACATCCCCGGTCGGTCAGGCGGGGTGCTCTAGTTCCGCGTACCGGTCTTCAGAGAATCCCACGATCATCCGTCCGTCGCCAATGAGAACCGGGCGCTTGGCGAGGGTGGGGTATTCGAGCAGCAGGGCGGCGGCCCGGGACTCATCGAGTGCACTGCGCTCGGCCTCCGGGATTTTTCGCCAGGTCTGGCTGCGTTTATTCACGAGCGTCTCCCAGTTGGTTGCCGCCAACCAGGCGCTAATCGTATTGTCGTCGAGACCGTCGCTGCGCACGTCGTGGTAGCGGTAACTGATGCCGGCGCCGTCCAGCCATTTGCGTGCCGCGCGGCAGGTGTCGCAGTTTTTCAGGCCATAAAGCGTCAGCATGCCTGGCTAGCTCCCTCGAAAACGGCTACTGGTCGGCTTCGGCGCCGCGGAGCAGCTCGTTGATACCGGTCTTCTGCCGGGTTTTCTCATCGACCTGTTTGACGATGACGGCGCAGTAAAGACTGTGGCTGCCATCCGCCGCCGGCAAAGATCCTGACACGACCACAGACCCCGCCGGGATCCGACCGAAGGACACCTCGCCGCTTTGGCGATCATAGATGCGCGTGCTCTGACCGATATAGACGCCCATGGAGATGACGGAACCCTTCTCTACGATCACGCCCTCGACAATTTCGGAGCGGGCACCTATGAAGCAGTCATCCTCAATGATGGTCGGGCCTGCCTGGATGGGTTCGAGTACACCGCCTATGCCGACTCCACCGGAGATATGCACGTTCTTGCCGATCTGTGCGCAGCTGCCGACGGTTGCCCAGGTGTCGATCAGGGTGCCGCTGTCGACCCGGGCTCCGAGATTCACATAGCTCGGCATCAGTACGACGTTCGGCGCAACGTAAGCGCCTTTTCGCACGATGGCGTCGGGCACGACGCGGACGCCATCGCGTTCAAAATCGTCCTGGCTGTAATCGGCATACTTGAGGCCAACCTTGTCGAAGAAGCGGCTGTGTCCGCCCGGGATAACCTGGTTCGGGCTGAGCCGAAAGCTCAGCAGGACCGCCTTCTTCACCCACTGGTTGACGACCCAGTTTCCGTCGCGCGGCTCCGCAACGCGCAGGCCGCCCTGGTCCAGTTCTGCAATAACGCTGTCGACGGCGCTTCGCAGATCGCTCTCATCAACGGCATCGAAGGCATCGAATGCCTGTTCGATGATGGCCTGTCTGTCGGATCCTGTTGTCATTCGCTGGTTTCCAATCGTTCGATCAGGCGCGTTCGCAGCCGTTCGCAGAGCGCCTCATCGAGTTGGTTTTCGTTGCTGTCCATGACGTAAAAGACGTCTTCAGCGCGTTCTCCAATGGTCAGGATTTTCGCGTTTTCGATATTGATGTCGAGTTCGATAAACGTCTGTCCAATCTGGGACAGCAACCCGGGCTGGTCGGGCGCAACGATCTCCATGATCGTGCGTCGGCGCGCATTGTCCTGATTAAAATGGACCGCGGTGCGCGTTGAGAACATCCGCACCTGGCGAGAGGCGCGTCTCGTCACGCTGATGTCGCTGTCATCCGTCGTTGTCAGTACCCGGGTGAGCACCCGGCGAATCTTTGCGATCCGCCCTTCGTCAATCTCGATGCTGCGATCAGCCTGCATGAATATATAGGTGTCGATGCTGAACGGGATTGCCAGCGGAACGATTCTCGCATCGACAATCGTCATGCCGAGTTCGGCGAGAAAGGCGGTTACCAGCGCAAACGTGCGCTTCTGTCGCGGCGTATACAGCACGGCCTCGAGGCCCTCACCGTTGTCCTGCTTGCGCACGTCCACGAAGCCGTATTCGGAATAGGGGTCTGAATCAGCCAGGATTTCGGTATGCCAGGCGATCTCTCCCGGGCGGTAGCGCAGGAAGTAGTCTTCGGTCAGGAGCTTCCAGGTGTCATCGATACTGCTTTCCGACACCTTCGCATCCAGCAGCAGCTGACGCGCTTCCTGTTTCGTTTCGAAAATTAGTTGATCGCGATCGATCGGGTTCTCGAGTCCCCCGCGCAATGCCCGCGAGGTGAGCTGATAGAGATCGTGGAACAGCGTCGCTTTCCAGGAGTTCCAGAGCTTTGGATTCGTGCCGCGAACATCGGCGACGGTAAGCAGATAGAGGTAGTCCAGGTGTGCCTGGTCGCCCACGATGCCGGCGAACTCGTTGATGACGTCCGGGTCACCAAGGTCTTTCTTCTGTGCCGTCATGGACAGCAGCAAATGCTGACGGACCAGCCAGGCGACCGTCCGGGCATCGTAGGCGCCCATCCCATGCTCGAGGCAGAATGCTTCGGCATCGACCGCGCCGAGCTCGGAGTGATCGCCGCCTCGGCCTTTCGCAATGTCGTGAAACAGACCGGCGAGATAGATGATCTCGGGCTTCTCCAGCGACTGCATGATGCGGCTGCACTTCGGATACTCTTCGTTAAACCGGCGTAGTGCAAAGCGTCGCAGATTGCTCACCACGAACAGGGTGTGTTCGTCGACGGTGTAGGCATGGAAAAGGTCATACTGCATACGACCGACGATCCGGCCGAACGACGGAATGTACAGGCCGAGAACGCCGTAAAGATTCATCCGCCGCAGTTCATGCGTCACGCCTTCTTCGGCTCTCAGGATGCTGAGGAACAGGCGGTGGTTGCGAGGGTTCTGACGAAACTCCTCGTCAATCAGGTGCAAATTGCGTTTGATGAGGCCGACGGTCCAGGCGCTGACGCCGCGTATCTCGGGGTTCTGCTGGAGTACCAGGAATATCTCCAGCAGCGCGGACGGGTCACGCGCAAACACGGCGTCATCGGCCGTTTGCAGGAAACCGTTCTTGACCTGGAAGCGATCGTTCAGCGGTACCGGCTCCGCTTCGGGATCCATCAGGATCGCTTCCTCGAAGAGCTGCAGCAGCATTTCGTTCAGCCGGCTTAAGTCCATCACGGTGCGGTAGTACCGCTGCATCAGCTGCTCGACGGCAAGCGTATAGCTCGCATCTTCGTAACCCATGACCTTCGCGAGTTTCGTCTGGTGGTCGAACAGCAGCCGGTCCTCACGCCGCCCGGTCATCATGTGCAGCGCGTAGCGAATTTTCCAGAGGAACTCCTGGCCCGCCTGCAGCCGGACAAGCTGCCCGGGAGTCAGAAACTTGTGATGGACCAGTTCATCGAGCGTGTCGGCGCCGAAGTGCCGCTTGGCCACCCAGCCAATCATCTGAATGTCCCGCAGGCCGCCCGGACTACCCTTTACGTTCGGTTCAAGCTTGTAGGCGGTATCGTCGTATCGGTGGTGGCGCTGAATCTGCTCAGCCCGCTTCGCCTGGAAAAACTCCGTCGACGGCCAGATCTGATCGCCAGCGATGGCGTCGTTGAGCCTGCCGTAGAGCGCTTCGGGACCGGACAACAGGCGGGACTCCATGAGCGTCGTGGCCACGGTCAGGTCCTTGACGGCTTCATCCCGGCACTGCGATACGCTGCGGACGCTATGGCCGATCTCCAGACCGCTGTCCCACAAATCGGTAACGAAGTCCGAGAGCTCTGAGCGCTGCGATTCGGTCAGTTCCTCGCCGAGCAAGACGAGAATATCGACGTCCGAACGCGGGTGAAGATCGCCTCGGCCGTAGCCGCCAACGGCAACCAGCGCTACGCCGTCGTCATCGGCGAGGCTGTGTCGGCCCCAGAGCGACAGCAGCAGATGATCGATCAGGCGAGCGCGGGCCCTGACCAGCTGGCTGACCGGTTCGCCAGCGTGGAATCGTTCGAACAGGTTTTCATCGGCGGCTTTGAGTGCGGTTCGGAACTCGGCGGGTGTAGCAGTCTCGCCAGGACAGTCGGCCTGCAGGATGGCAAGGGCCGGGTCCGTAACGGGACTGTCAACGGCGGGATTGGACATCGTTGCCGGCCGGCGCTAGCGCTGGTCGCTGCCCAGGGTAAGCACTTCATAGCCGTCGCTGGTGATCAGCACCGTGTGCTCCCACTGCGCCGAAAGTTTGTGATCTTTCGTGACGACCGTCCAGCCGTCCGGAAGCAGCTTCACGAAGCGTTTCCCGGCGTTGACCATCGGCTCCACGGTCAGGGTCATGCCTTCCCTGAGCTCGAATCCTGTACCGCGCCGACCGTAATGCAGGACCTGAGGGTCTTCATGAAAGCTGCGTCCGATGCCGTGGCCACAGTACTCACGCACGACCGAGAATCGCTGCTTCTCGACAAATGTCTGAATCGCCTCACCAACGTCGCCAAGTCGTTTCCCGGGCGCGAGCTCCTCGATGCCCAGCCACATTCCGTCATAGGCGACCCTGGCGAGGCGCTCCGCCTGGACGGTCGGCTTGCCGACGAAAAACATGCGGCTGGTGTCGCCGTGATAACCGTCCTTGATGACCGTGATATCGATGTTGACGGCGTCGCCGGACTTCAGGACTCGATCCCCGGGAATGCCGTGACATACGACATGGTTGACCGAGGTGCAGATCGACTTCGGAAATCCGCGGTAATTGAGTGGGGCAGGGATCGCGTCCTGTTCCTCGGTGATGTACCGGTGGCAAATCGCGTCAAGCTCCTCGGTTCGAATACCTGGTTTGACATAATCGCCGACCATATCCAGGACATCGGCGGCGAGGCGACCCGCCAGCCGCATTTTTTCCTGTTCTTCCGGGGTTTTAATGGTTACTTGCATGGTTTTCCGATTATTTTGCTGGTCTGGCCGTTGCCGGAACCTGCCGTCAGGCCGGGGCCCTCTCTGGCCGCGTCCGCGACCCATTTGAGGCGCAGCCGGCGTCTAAGGGTTAGGTGTCTCTGTGAAAAGCGCAAGATCCCGTATTTTTCGGGTTTTTCCGCGTTGTTGGAGCCCAAACGGTATGGTATAAAGCGCGCGCCCTAGAGGCAATTAATCCACACGTACATCGACA
>CAZFVT010000263.1:0-5167 GCA_964522355.1 uncultured Woeseiaceae bacterium
GGAAAACTTGAGCACCTTCATACCGCACCAGCGGCCAACGATGTAGTGGCCGTACTCATGCACGGCGACCAGCACGCTGATCGCGATAATGAAGTAAAAGAGGCTGCCCAGCGCGCCGCTCATGTAGTGCTCCTTTTGCCAATCTTATCATGCACTTGCGGTGCAGCGTGCAGATTGGCTCCAACGTCCCTTTCGTTCCCCTGCCTGTTCAGACTGCCCAGGCCAGGCGCAGTTCCCGGGGAAATTAGCGGAGCAGGCCTGAACCGATCCTGAACGTTCATCCGCTTGCACCCGCCAGACCCAGGGCCATGCCACCGGCCACCATGACCGGCGTGGCCGCACAAAGGCTGTCTATGCGGTCAAGGATACCTCCGTGACCCGGGAACAACGAGCCGCTGTCCTTGATGCCGTTGTGGCGCTTGAACATGCTGACGGTCAGGTCACCCACGACCGACACGCCCACGACGGCGGCAATAAAAGGAGCAAGGACGAACAGATTCTGATCGAGATAAATGGCGATTGCCGTGGCCGCCGCCAGGGACATCAACAGTCCACCGGCAACGCCTTCCCAGGTCTTCCCGGGACTGACCCGCGGTGCCAGCTTGATACGTCCGAATGCCCGGCCCGAAAAGTAGGCGCCAATGTCGGCCAGCCAGATGAGCACCAGTGCCATCAACAGCAACCAGGGAGACAGCTGGTAGAGCGTATCCATGGCGAGGTAGGCCGGCACCAGCACCAGCAGGCCGGCGATCCATGCAAGCAGGGCGGGCACTGGCGTGGGAAAAACGAAGATCCACGCGAGAGCCGCAAGCCACCAGGCCCCGGCCGCCATGAAAATCGCAAAGTGATTGTCGGGAGCAACCCATTCAAGGCCGAGGGCGATCTGAGCAGCACCCACAACCGCAAGAAAAACGAGCCTGACCAGCCGACTTGTGGTGCCGAGAAACTGGGACCATTCCCAGGCCCCTGCCAGGAACAGAATTCCAATGACCGCTCGCGCCAGGGTGACCGGCGCGAGAAATAGCACAGACAACAGGATAGCGACGGCGATCAGCGCCGTAACAACTCGCTGCTTGAGCACGTCAGACCGCTCCCAGTTGCTTCGCCGTCTTGCCGAATCGGCGTTGCCGCCGGGCGTAGTAATCCAGCGCCGCCTGGAGCTCGCCCTCGTTGAATTCCGGCCACAGGCAGTCGCAGAAATACAGCTCGGAATAGGCCAGGTTCCAGAGCAGGAAATTGGAAATGCGACGCTCACCGCCGGTGCGGATCAGAAGATCCGGATCCGGTATGCCCGAGAGTGCCAGTGAAGCCGACACGAGATCCTGATCGATGTCGCTGACCGCGAGCTCGCCGCTGTCGACGCGCCCTGCGATCGAACGCATTGCATGAGTAATGTCCCAGCGACCACCGTATGCTACAGCGATGATCAGGTTCAGCCCGGAATTCGCCGCGGTTCGCTGTTCGGCGGCCTGCATGCGCTTCTGCAAGCGCTCGCTCAGCGACTCGACCTGGCCGACGAAGCGAATTCTTACGTTGTTGCGATCCAGCTCGTCGATTTCCTTTCGCAGGACATCGAAAAACAGCCCCATCAATCGCGACACTTCCTCGGCCGGGCGGCGCCAGTTTTCGCTGCTGAATGCAAACAGGGTCAGGTAGTCGACGCCCAGCTCGGCAGATTTCTCAACCATCATCCGCACGGGCGAAACGCCGGCCCGATGGCCGGCGAAACGGGGTTTCGCCCGCTGCTCTGCCCAGCGGCCGTTGCCATCCATGATGACCGCGACATGCCTCGGCAGCTTGCCGGGAGTCGCCGTCGTCGCGGTAACCTTGTCGATCTCAACTGCCATCGCGAGTGCCAGTCAGACCTCCATCAATTCGCTTTCTTTCTCGGCGAGCAGCTGGTCAATCGCCGCAACGCTCTCGTCGGTAATGCCCTGAATCGTAGCTTCGCCGCGTCGCTCTTCGTCCTCACCGATTATTTTCTCCTTGAGGAGATCCTTGATGTCACCGAGCGCATCGCGCCGGATGTTTCGGATCGCGACGCGACCATTCTCAGCCTCCTGGCGCACGACGCGAATCATGTCCTTGCGGCGTTCTTCAGTCAGCGGTGGTAGCGGCACCCGAATGACGTTGCCGGCCGTGGCCGGATTCAAGCCGAGATCCGAGTTCATGATCGCCTTTTCTACCGGTTTGATCATGTCGTTCTCCCAGGGGGTCACGGTCAAGGTGCGGGAGTCCTCGACGTTAACGTTGGAAACCTGGCTCAAAGGCACCTGGCTGCCGTAGTACTCCACGGTGACGTGATCGAGAAGGCTGGTGTGCGCCCGCCCGGTGCGAATTTTGGTGAAGTCCTGCTGTAGCGAGGCGATGCTCTTCTTCATGCGCTCCGCGGCGTCTTTACGAATGTCTTCTATCACTTTGCCTGATCCTTAAAGTTAACCGCCACCGGCGCTACGCCGGGTTCTCGTTATTGACCAGCGTGCCGACGTCGCTGTCTTTCATTGCCCGCACGAGATTTCCGGGCTCGGTCAGATCGACGACCCTCAACGGCAGGTCGTTGTCGCGGCACATGACAACGGCCGTCGCGTCCATCACTCGCAGCTTGTCAGACAACACAGTGTCAAAAGTTACCGTGTCGTACTGCGTCGCATCGGCGTTAAGTTTCGGATCGGAATCGAAGACGCCGCTGACCATCGTTGCCTTCAGCAAGACGTCGGCGCCGATCTCGATTGCCCGCAGGCTCGCGGCTGTGTCGGTGGTGAAGAACGGATTGCCGGTGCCGGCGGCGAGGATCACTACCCGTCCCTTCTCAAGGTGCCGGACGGCGCGGCGCCGGATGTAATCCTCACAGACCTCATGAATCTGGATCGCTGACATGACACGGGCATAGGTGCCAAGCGATTCGAGGGCATCCTGCATCGCCAGCGCGTTCATGACGGTGGCCAGCATGCCCATGTAATCACCGGTCACCCGGTCCATTCCGCCGCCCGCGAGACCGGCACCGCGAAAAATGTTGCCGCCACCGATGACGATGGCTACCTCGACGCCGAGCGACTGGATTTCGGCCGCTTCCGCAGCCAGCCGCTTGATGACCTCCGGATCAATGCCGTACTCGAGGTTACCCATCAGGGCCTCGCCGCTCAGCTTGAGCAAAACCCGCTTGTATAGAACCTTTTCGTCAGTCATGCGATGTCGTCATCCCCAACTTCGTCAGCCCCCCGGCTGCCCCGAAACTCCAGGCTTAGTGTAGCGGTTTTGGCCGGCAACCAGCCGGCCAAAACCGTCGACGACAGTGAATCAGCCGCCCTTGACCTGCTTCATGACTTCGTCAACGAAGTTCTCTTCTTTCTTTTCGATGCCCTCGCCCACTTCGTACCGGGTGAAACCGGTAACGGTGGCACCGGCATCGTCGAGCAGCTTGCCAACGCTGACCTTGTCATCCTTGACGAAGGGCTGCCCGACGAGGGTGATTTCCTTGAGGTACTTCGCCATGCGGCCGTTGACCATCTTTTCTACGATTTCGGCCGGCTTGCCGGACTGAGCGGCTTCCTCACTGACGATTCGACGCTCGTTTTCAAGCGTTTCCGAGGGTACGCCGCTTTCGTCGATGCAGACCGGATTGATCGCCGCAATGTGCATGGCGACATCCCGGGCCAGTTCCTCATTGCCGCCGCTAAGCGCGACGACAGCACCGATCTTGGCGCCGGCATGGATGTAGCTGCCGAGGCTGTCTGCGGCTTCGACCTGGGCAACGCGCCGAACCGTGATGTTCTCTCCGACCTTCGCGATCAGGTCGGTGCGGGCCTGTTCCACCGTGCGACCGTCCTCGAGCGTCGCGGCACTCAGGCTGTCCGTATCGGCAGCCGCAGAGCTCTGCGCCGTTGCCGCTACCGAATCAGCAAACGCGATGAAATTGTCATCGTTGGCAACGAAGTCGGTTTCCGAGTTGATTTCGACGATTGCCGCCTGGTTGCCGGCTGCAGCGATGGCAACCCGACCGTCAGCGGCGATACGCCCGGCTTTCTTGTCGGCCTTGGCCTGGCCGGATTTGCGCAGCAGTTCGGCAGCGCCGTCCATGTCGCCGCTGGTTTCTACGAGCGCCTTCTTGCACTCCATCATGCCGGCGCCGGTACGCTCGCGGAGCTCCTTAACCATGGATGCACTAATAGACATCTGATTTCACCTCTAAATCTGTTCTGAGTGAGCACCGGCAGGCTCTTGCCTGCCGGTGCTCATGGGTTTGTTGCTTACTCGTCGCCCTTGGACTTGGCGTCTGCGTCGTCGTCCGCCGCGGTGTCGGCCGGGGCCGCTTCTGCAGCAGTTTCAGCTTTCTTCGCCGGCTTCTCGTCCGTCGCCTCAACCGGGGCAGCCTCGGCAACGGGCGCGTCGTCGGCCGGCGCCGCCTTTTCCTCAGTCGGCGCAGCCGGCTCCGCTTCAGCTTTCTTCGCGGCCTTGCGGGGCGCTTTCTTGGCCGTCTTCTTCGCCGTCTTCTTGCGGCCGGGCGACGCTTTGCGCGGTTTGCCGTCCTCGTCGAGCTCGACAAACTCGTCATCGCCCAGCGCCACCTCCGGCAGGGAGGCCTTGCCATCGAGTACGGCGTCGGCAACGAGCGCTGCGTAGAGACCAATGGCCTGCATGGCGTCGTCGTTTCCGGGAATGACGTAGTCAACGAGATCCGGAGAGCAGTTCGTGTCAACGACGGCTACGACCGGGATACCGAGTTTGCGGGCTTCGCGAACGGCGATGTCTTCATGCTCGACGTCGATGACGAACAGCACGTCCGGCAGCGACCCCATGTCCTTGATGCCGCCCAGGCTTCGTTCGAGCTTCTCCTGTTCGCGGGACAGGCCAAGAACTTCCTTCTTGGTCAGTCCTTCGAAGGCGCCATCTTCGGCCATTTGCTCGAGGTCTTTCAGCCGTCGAACCGACTGCCGAATGGTCTTGTAGTTGGTCAGCATGCCGCCCAGCCAGCGATAGCTGACGAAAGGCATTTCGCAGCGGGTCGCCTGGGTTCGAACGGATTCGCGCGCGGCGCGCTTGGTACCAACGAAGAGACAGGTGCCGCCGTCCGCGATGATCGCCTTGATGAAGGCATAAGCATCGCGAGCCATTGGCAGGCTCTTCTCGAGGTTGATGATGTGGATCTTGTTACGCTCGCCGAAGATGT
>CAZFVT010000264.1:0-5167 GCA_964522355.1 uncultured Woeseiaceae bacterium
GTGCCTTGACAGCCGCAACCTTGACGATACCGCGGATGTTGTTGACGACCAGCGTAGCAAGCGCTTCGCCTTCGACGTCTTCTGCGATGATCAGCAGCGGACGACCGGCCTTGGCAACACCTTCCAGGATCGGCAGGAGATCACGGATGTTCGAGATCTTCTTGTCGTGCAGAAGGATGATCGGGTTTTCCAGCTCAACGTTCTGGCTGGCCTGGTTGTTGATGAAGTACGGCGAGAGGTAGCCGCGATCGAACTGCATGCCCTCTACGACGTCCAGCTCGTTGGCGAGACCGGAACCTTCTTCAACCGTGATGACGCCTTCCTTGCCAACTTTCTGCATAGCTTCGGAAATGATGTCGCCAATCTCGGTGTCAGAGTTTGCAGAGATGCTGCCGACCTGTGCGATGGCGGTGTCGTCTTCGCACGGCTTGGACAGGCCTTTCAGCTCTTCGACGATAGCAGCGCTGGCTTTGTCGATACCGCGCTTCAGGTCCATCGGGTTCATGCCAGCGGCAACCGACTTCAGACCTTCACGCAGAACTGCCTGAGCCAGAACCGTAGCGGTGGTGGTGCCGTCACCGGCGATGTCAGAGGTCTGGGAAGCAACTTCCTTGACCATCTGTGCGCCCATGTTCTCGAACTTGTCTTCCAGTTCGATTTCCTTGGCGACGGATACGCCGTCTTTGGTGACGGTCGGTGCGCCGAAGCTCTTGTCGAGCACGACGTTGCGGCCTTTCGGTCCCAGAGTGACCTTGACCGCGTTTGCCAGGACGTTCACGCCGGCGAACATTTTCTGCCGGGCTTCGTCGCTGAAACGTACTTCTTTAGCTGACATGGTGGTGATCCTCTTTACTTGAATTCGTTTATGAGTCGGTCAGAGGCTGGTTTAGCCTTCGATGACGGCCATGATGTCGTCTTCTTTCATGACCAGGAGCTCTTCGCCTTCGACCTTGACTTCGGTTCCGGAGTATTTGCCAAACAACACTTTGTCGCCGGCTTTGACGTCCAGAGCCCGGGTCTCGCCGGAGTCGAGGACCTTGCCGTTACCAACGGCAATGATCTCGCCCTTGATGGGCTTTTCGGTAGCTGCATCCGGAATGACGATGCCGCCAGGGGAGGTGCGCTCCTCTTCCATGCGCTTTACGATTACTCGATCGTGGAGCGGACGAATGTTCATGAATGAATTCTCCTCTAAATCTTTGTTTTTAAGCCACTTTAATGGGCTTGGAGGCCGGCAATCTGTTAGCACTCAACCCCAAGGAGTGCCAATGATAGGGCCGACGGAGCAAATTTCAAGAGCCGAAAGTGGACATTCGGCAGAGACCCCAAGAACCGTCGGAATTGGGCGCTCCGTCAATGACAGCGGGAGTTACCGGCGGTATCCTTGCCGGGTGGCGACATAATTCCCAGCTCAAGCGGTAACAATCCCGGGGCCAGCCCGGTCCAGTAGGACGCAGCTAGAGCCAATCGTTGCGTTAAGCGCCCACTTTTTTCGAATAGCGATACCGAAGACCATGCTGAATCTCTTTAGAGCCGTTTCGTTGCTGGCCCTTCTTGCCGGCGGCGCCCACGCCCAGGACGACATGCCGTTGAGGCCAACCGAGGCGTTCCGATACGCCGCCGTCGATACTGGATCAGCCATCGAGGTCGACTGGGCCATCGAGGATGGTTACTACCTCTATAGGAAAGAGCTGACGTTCAGCAGTGCGACGCCCGGCGTGACTTTCGGCGACGTCGAACTGCCGGAGGGCGTTGAGCACGAGGATGAATTCTTCGGCAAACAGGCCGTCTACCGGGACCGTTTCTTCGTCTCGATCCCCTACTCCGTTGCCGGCAATGCGCCGGCCGACCTCGAACTGGTCATCAAGTCCCGCGGCTGTGCCGATCTGGGCATTTGTTACCCGCCGCAGACGTGGACGGAAGAGGTGCCGCTGATGGCAGGGAAGTCGGCGCCAACGTTGACCCTGGCGCCCTCGACGGGCCAGAGCGAGTTCCTGCCGGTTGACGAAGCGTTCCGGGTTTACGTCGAACCGCGCGACGGCAATACCGCTGACCTTCTGTTCCAGGTCACCCCGGGCCATTACCTTTATAAAGACAAGATTTCCGCGAGTGCAGACTCGGACGTAGCCCGCACCGGGCAGCTGGACCTGCCCGCCGGCGAAATGAAGGTCGACGATTACTTCGGTGAAATGGAGGTCTATCACGACGACGTCGAAGCCCGGATTCCGATCGCCAGGGCGACGCCTGAGGCCATGGATCTCGAGGTTACGGTCGGCTACCAGGGCTGCGCAGACGCGGGCCTTTGCTACCCGCCGCAGCGTCGTACCTTTACCGTATCCCTGCCAGCAGCTACCTCGGTTGCCGCCTTGCCTGCAACGCCTGGAATCGCCGCCGCCCCGGTGAGCGAACAGGGCATGCTGGCCGAGGTGATCACCGGCCGAAGCCTCTTTTCGGTGATCGGCATCTTCTTCGTTTCGGGCCTTCTTCTGGCGTTCACGCCCTGCGTGCTGCCGATGGTTCCGATTCTGTCGGGCATCATTGCCGGCGAGGGCGACGACGTCAGTTCCGCCCGCGGGTTCGGCCTGGCACTGAGCTACGTCATGGGCATGGCGATCGTTTATACCGCCGCCGGCGTGGCCGCTGCAGCGGTCGGTGTCCAGCTGCAGGCAGTCTTCAACGCGCCCTGGATTCTGACAGTGTTCGCCGGCCTGTTTGTGGTCCTGGCGCTCGGCATGTTCGGACTGTTTGACCTGCAAATGCCATCCGCAATTCAGAGCCGGCTGGCGTCGGTCAGCGGCCAGCAGAAAAGCGGCACGGTTGTCGGTGCTTTCGTCATGGGCGCCCTGTCTTCGCTGATCGTCACGGCCTGCGTTGCGCCACCGCTGGTCGCGGCGCTGACCGTCATCGGCCAGACCGGTGACATGCTCCGCGGCGGTTCTGCCCTGTTCGCGATGAGCATGGGTATGGGCGCGCCGCTGCTGCTGGTGGGTGCGAGCGCCGGCAAACTGCTGCCAAAGGCTGGCCCCTGGATGGTCGCCGTCAAGAACGGCTTTGGCTTCATGATGTTGGGTCTGGCGATCTGGATGCTCTCGCGCATTCTGCCCGGCGAGGTCACGCTGGCGTTGTGGGGCGTACTGATCCTGATGGCTGGTGTATTCCTCGGTGGGCTGACCACCCTGACGCCCGACTCCGCCGGATCGCAAAAGCTCGGTAAGGGTTTTGGCCTGATCGCCGTACTCTATGGCTCTGTCATGCTGCTTGGCTCGATGGCCGGTGGTGACGACCCGCTGCAGCCGTTGGCTCGCCTGAGCCTGGGTGGCGGCACGGCGGCTGTCGAAGAGCACGAGCTCGAATTCGCCCGCATCAAGACCGTCGACGACCTGGACCGTGCGCTGGCCAGTGCGGCCGCCGAAGGAAAGACGGCGATGCTCGACTTCTATGCCGATTGGTGCGTTTCCTGCAAAGAGATGGAGCGTTACACCTTTACCGATACCGGCGTGCAGGATGTGCTGTCCAGCACCGTACTGCTGCAGGCCGACGTTACGGCGAACGACGAAGCCGACCAGGAACTCCTCGCGCGTTTCGGAGTCTTCGGCCCGCCAACGATCATATTTTTCGGACCGGACGGTCAGCCGCGAGACGGCTACGATGTGGTCGGTTACATGAAGGCGGACGACTTCGCAGCGCACGTACAACAGGCCTTTGCCTCCGCGGGCACGCTGGTATCCGCAGGCCTTTAGGCCCAAAACAAAAAAGATCAGAAAGGGAAGACAATGAAAGTTCAGACAATTGGCGCTCTGGCGCCAACGCTAGTGTTGACCGTGTTAATTGCTGCCTGCGGCGGCGAGAACAGCGGCGAACCCGCCACACCCGCACCGCAGGCAGACACACCGCCCGCCACCGCCGATGCAGCTCCGGTCGAGGCTGAGACGGCCGTCAGCAGCACGGTCGACTTCGAGCTCACCGACATGGAAGGCGTGGTTCGGAGTTCATCGGAATGGGACGGCAAACCGAAGCTTCTGAACTTCTGGGCAACCTGGTGCGCGCCCTGCCGCCGCGAGATCCCTCTCCTCAAGGAAACCCAGGATACACAGGGTGACTCGCTTCAGGTCATTGGCATTGCCGTCGACTTCATGGAAGACGTAGTCGCCTACGCTGAGGATGCCCAGTTCAACTTCCCGGTCCTGGTCGGCGAAGCCGACGCGATGGCGGTCGCTGAGTCTTCAGGCGTACCGTTCATCGGCCTGCCGTTCACCATGATCGTGTCGTCCGATGGCGAGCTTATTGACACCCATGTCGGCGAAATCGAAGCGCACCATATTGACCAGATCGCCGCCGTCCTTGCCGAGATTGACGGAGGCCAGCTCGATATCGACGGCGCTCGCGAAAAACTGCAGAGCCTCTAGCTGCATTTCTGACCACGACCCGGGCGTCTCCCCGACGCCCCGTTCGGACGCCCGTTCGAACCTCGCATCGCGGAACAGCCGACGGCGGCAATAGGTTCAACTCCGCGAAAAGTTGCATGAAATGCGCAAAAAAGGGTTAGAATTGCTGCCATCTCCCACTACAGAAGTAGATTGCCCGAGAAATGGCAAGGCTTGCGCTGCTAAACGGTCCGAACCTGAACCTGCTGGGCGTCCGCGAACCGGGCGTGTACGGGCAGGCGACGCTGCCGGATATTGAGACGTCCCTGTCGGATCTGGCCACAGATCTGGGTCACGAACTCGCAACCTTCCAGAGCAACGCCGAGCACGAGCTTGTTGATCGGGTGCACGCGGCGAAAGCGGCCGGTGAGTCATTCATCATTATCAACCCGGGCGCCTTCACGCACACCAGCGTTGCCATTCGCGACGCTCTGCTGGCGGTGGCCATACCCTTTATCGAAGTTCACCTGAGCAACACGTTTGCCAGGGAAGACTTCCGGCACAAAAGCTATTTCAGCGACATCGCCGCTGGCTGCCTCGTCGGCCTCGGCGCATACGGTTATGAACTGGCACTGCGGGCTGCCGACAGGCAGCTTCAGGGCAACGAGGACTGACATGGATATTCGAAAAGTAAAAAAACTCATTGAACTGCTCGACGAATCCGGAATCGCCGAGATTGAAATCACCGAAGGCGACGATTCTGTTCGTATCTCTCGCCATTCCCAGGCCGCTGCGCCCGTGAT
>CAZFVT010000265.1:0-5159 GCA_964522355.1 uncultured Woeseiaceae bacterium
CGACAAAAACGCGGTGCTGGTTATGGAGATAATTCGAAATGGGGGGCGGATTCAGTGATGTGAACTGCGTCACACGATTCCGCCTATCTCACATCACTGAATCCGCCCCCCATTTCGAATTATGTCCATAACCAGCACCGCGTTTTTGTCGGCCATGGAACCCTTCGTTCATTGACTTGAACGCCCGGGCGACCGGGCTAAGTGCGTGCAGGACAGCGCCAGGGATTTGGATCATGGATGAAGGTCGGCGAAAGCCGGAGACGAGCGTGCGCCAGAACGCTCGGATCAGAAAGTCAGTGATCTTGCAGCTGACCTTTACCCTGATGGCTATCGGCCTGCTGGTCCTGTGGTGGGCAAGTCAACCCGGGCAGGAGTACCTGGGCGCGCGAATGGAATGCCTGCTCGACGATAACTTTACGGCGTATCGAGCAAGCCGCTGCGGTACCAGCCTCGTCAGCATCGAGCACGACGGGACATTGCAGCCGCAGCCGATCATTAACTCCGCGATCACGGTAAGCCAGACGGAACCCTGGCCGGGCATCAAGCCCGCCTACGAAATGCAGTCCATAAAACCTGGCACCGATCTGCCGGAGGCCTCCCCGCAGCTCGAACTCATCGAGTTAACGGCGGCTCAACGATGCCTGAGCCTCAACGTGTACTGGGAGGCGCGTAATCAGCCCTATGCCGGGCAGCTGGCCGTCGCCCAGATTACGATGAACCGGGTCAGAGATCGTCGATTCCCCAACGACGTCTGCGATGTGGTCTACGAACACAAGCAGTTTTCGTGGTTCTGGGACGGCAAGACCGATCGCCCGCGTGACCAACGAGCCTGGGACCGGGCCGTCGCCGTCGCCTCAGCCGCGATGGCCGGCAGTGGCAACAGCGCCCTGGACGGCGTCATGCACTATCACGCCGTATACAGTCAGCCCTATTGGAAAGACCATATGCAGCGCGTTGCCACCATAGGTGACCACGTTTTCTATCGTGATCAGGGTCCAAGCCGCCAGCTTCAGGCGTCTGCCGAGAGCGATTAGGAACCTCGGTTGCCGTCGCCGTGACAGGCACGTCCGCCCTGCCCGCCAAGCGGCACCGTCAGCCGGCAATCGACATCACTGCTCCAGCGAGGCCTCCCAGCGCGAGGACAGCCAGCGCCAGCGCACCAATGCCGAAACCTGCACTTCGGGTCTTGGGATCATTCCGATACGCCGCGCGGTAGATAAAGCGCCCCAGGACAAACAGACCGCCCAGACCGGCGGCGATCTCCGCCTGCAGGAAGTAGGCGAAAATCCAGAGGCTGGGCACAACCAGCACGAACTGTTCCAGCGTGTTCTGGTGCACCCGATAGATTCGCTCGAACTCAGGGGCGCCGGTCAGGGCCGGCGCGTTAACGCCGTACTTGCCGCGGGCCGCACCGACCTCGAAGGCAAACCAGAACGTCTGTAAAACGGCGATGATGGTTACGATGGCCACATATTCCATAGGAAATCCCTGTTTTCATTGAGAATCTCAAGCGGTCTGTCGCTTGCGCGCCCGCTGGCGTTTCGGGATAGTACTGCAACTTTCGCCGCAGCCCTGAATTTCCTATGACATCCGAAAGCGCTGCTGGCGCGCCGGCATCTGCCCTGATTCGTCGGATCGGGATTCAACGCGGCGAACTCGTCGTGGTCGGCTGGTCGTTCGCCTATTTCTTTTCTTTGCTCGCCGGCTACTACATGCTTCGCCCGGTTCGGGAAACGATGGCCATCGTGTCCGGCGTGCAGACCATTCCGTGGCTGTTCACCGGCACCTTCGTGGTGACGCTGCTGATCACGCCCATCTTCGGCTGGATCACGTCACGCTTTGCCCGGAAGACCTTCCTGCCCTGGGTCTACTATTTCTTCATTGCGAACATCGGCGTCTTCTACCTGGCCTTCACAGGTTTCGCGGAAGGTTCAGAGGCGCTCACCTGGGTGGCGCGAACGTTTTTTGTCTGGATCAGCGTCTTCAACCTGTTTGTGGTCTCCGTCTTCTGGAGCTTCATGGCCGACATCTACTCTCGGGCGCAAAGTCGACGCCTGTTCGGCGTGATCTCCGCCGGTGGCAGCATCGGCGCGGCCCTCGGTCCGTGGTTCACGGGCTACGTGGTTGTCGATGTCGGCTTCGAAACGCTGTTGCCGATCTCAGCCAGCCTCCTGCTCTTCGCCACGTTCTGCGTCCACCAGCTCAAGGGTCGGGTCGTGCAACCCGTCGGCGGCTCAGGCGACGATTCAGTCAGCCACCAGGGCCTCGGCGGCAGCCCGATCGCCGGTATTCGTTTCACGTTCAGTTCCCGCTATTTCGGAGCGATCGCCGGCGCCCTGCTCATAACCAACTTTATGGGCGGCACAATCTACTTCTTCATGGCCGACATCGTTGCTCAAACCTTTCCGGACACGAATCAGCAAACCCGGGTTTTTGCCTGGATGGACGCGTCGACCAACGTGCTTTCTTTCATCGGTCAGCTGCTGCTCGTCCGGCTCTCGGTCAGGAAGCTGGGCATTGGCTGGACCCTCGCCGTGCTGCCGCTGGTTTCCCTGATTGGCTTCTCGGCGCTCGCTTTCTTTATGCTCAGCCCGATCCTCGCATCCGTCTTTCCGATCATGGCGCTGCTGCAGGTGCTGCGCAGGTCCGTCGGCTTTGGCCTCACCAAGCCCACGAATGACATGCTCTACGCGGTCGTTTCGACCGAAGAGAAGTACAAGGCCAAGAACTTTATCGATACCGCGGTCTATCGGGCGTCCGACCTGGTGACGGCATGGTCCGTACGGTCTCTCGCCGGAGTCATCGGCCTGTCGGGAATCTCATTGCTGTGCCTGCCGCTGGCCGTCGTCTGGACGAGCTTTGCGTTCTGGATTGGCCGGCAGTACCAGGAGAAGGATGCTGCGTTACAATCCGCAGCCCGCGAGGCGGATGGAACCGCCGTAGCTTCTGATTAATGGATTTCCACTAGATGACCAACGCCAGCCTACCGCGGCGCCTCGGCGCCATGCTCTACGACGGCATTCTGATCTTTGCCGTCGTCTTCGCCGCCAGTATCCCGATCGTTGCCATTCGGGGCGACGTCTTCGAACCTTACGACCTGGGCTATCGGGCTATCGTGCTCGGCATCGCCTACCTGTTTTACGTGACCTTTTGGCATCGCTACGGACGAACGCTCGGCATGCAGTCCTGGGGCATCCGCATCGAAACCCCGGAACAGGGCCAGCCGACGATTGGCCAGTGCTCGATTCGCTATCTTGTCGCACTGGTGTCCTGGGCGCCGCTTGGCCTCGGCTACCTGTGGCAACTGTTCGACAAAGACGGCTTAAGCTGGCACGACCGTGCGTCCGGAACCCGGCTTCGTCACTACCCCAAGGACTAGCGTCGGGCGCTAACGCACTCGGCTGAGTGCGATCACGGTAATCAGGAACAATACGAACGTGGGAATGAAAGTAACCAGCACCGGGTTCAGATCAAACACCTGTCCGGAGCTGGCGAGCGTCTCGCTGGCAAGAAAGTAGCCAAGGCCGATCAGCACGCCAATCATCAGTCGACTGCCGGCGCCGGCGGACCGCAGCGAGCCAAACACGAAGGCCAGGGCAAGTACCGGCATCAGGGTTACCGTAATCGTCGCCGCGATTCGCGACCACAGCTCCATTTCGTAGCGGATGGACGACATTTCGTTACTGCGCAGGTAACGGACGTAGCTGACCAGCCCGCGCGCCGACAGGCTTACGGGCTTCACCAGGGTTATGCCGAGCACGTCGCTGCCCACCTCCAGGGACTCGGTCGTCCGCGATGACGAAACCGTCTGTACGCCCTGATCATCGAAGCGTGTTTCGCGGAAGTTCTCGAGCACCCAGCGGTCGTCGTCTGCGATGCCTGCGTTCTCCGCGCGGGCAACCGATTGGAGACTATCATCCTCGTTAAAGCGGAACATGTAGACGCCGCCGAATTCCAACTCCGAATTTACGCGCTCGAGATGCAGAATGAGGTCGCCATTCTTGACCCAGGCCGGATTCCCGGAAGCCCGCTCCGTCTGACTGAAGCGCGCTTCATTGCGCAGGTTCCGGGCAAAGTAATCCAGTGGCGGCGCGATGAACTCGCCGATCAGGGCCGCGATCATCAGAAGCACGAAACCGCTTAGCGCGACCATGCCGGACAGCTTGACCACCGAGATGCCCGCAGTTCGCATGACCACCAGCTCGCTCTTGTTGGCCAGTGCGCCAAGCCCCAGCAAAGACCCGATGAGCGCCGCCATCGGCAGCATTTCGAAAGAGATCTGCGGCAGCCGAAGCAAGGAATAGATCAGCACCTGGATCATGCCGAAATCGCCCTGCACGTCGTCGAGATTGCCGATGAACTGGAACAGCCCGGCAAGCGCCAGCAGCACGGCAAGCACCAGAAACGTGCTGGCCAGGATCGTTCGCATCAGGTAGCCGGTGAGTAGATTCATCGCTTATCTCGCAAACACCTGCCGATGCCAGCCGTTCTGTGCACTGAGCAAGATCAGCGCAAACAGCAGCATGACGCCGTGAACCCACCAGATGCCAACGGCTACCGGCACGTCGCCACTCTCCAGCCAGGCACGCGCTGCGGACATCAGGTTGAAATAGATGATGAAGACCAGAAGACCAACGGCGATCTTGCCGTAGCGTCCCTGGCGCGGCCGGGTACGGCTCAACGGCACCGCCAGGATAGCGAGGATGAAAGTGGCCATGGGAATACTGACCCGCCACTGGAGTTCTGCAACTTCCTCAACGCTCGCGGCCGCAAGGAGATCGCGGAAGCGCATCGCGCTCGGTTCCGGCTCCTCATTGGTAACGTCGGGTATGCGATAGGGAATGCCGTGTTCGCCGAACTCTATGACGGCGAACTCCGTGGTACCCGGGACGCCGAAGTAACGCTTGCCATCGTGTAGGACGAAAAACCGCATGCTGACGTCTGCCGAGTCGCGCTGCTCGCCGCGCTTGGCAACGACAACTTCAATCTAGCCGTCAGGAATCTGCCGCTGCAGGAAGACGTTCTCCACCTCGCCGGGCCCCAGGACCCGTTCGGCGTAGACCACAGATTCGTCGTCGCTGCCGCTGATGAAGGTGCCGGCTTCGATCGTTGCGAGATCTGCCTGACGCCGGGCTTCAATGCCGATCCGTTCGATGTCC
>CAZFVT010000266.1:0-5157 GCA_964522355.1 uncultured Woeseiaceae bacterium
CTCGTCGAGCACGGTGAAGGCCCCGTCCAGCCGCTGCTGCATGGTCACTCGATAACGACCCGGTGCGACCAGGACCCCGGCCGAAGAATCGTTCGGGCTGCGTTCCGACTCGGGTACGAAGGGCTTTAGCTGCGGGTAGCGTAAATCCCAGGCTACGCGCTGAAAGCCGGCCTTGGTCGAGCCTTCGATGTGCCGAATGACGTTACCGTCGAGGTCGGTCACGGTGAACACGATTGCCGGCTCGCTTTCGGCGGCTTCCTCGTTCAGCGTCGCCCAGTCGGCGAAGCGAACGTCCTCGTTGGCCATTTCGAGCGCTTTCTCGTCCTCCCGTCGGGCGTCTTTCGCCGAACGAAGTGCGTCTGGCAGATAGTAGGTAAACACAGCGCCGTAGTCCGGGTTTGGCGCGACGTAGTAGGCATCGCCCTGGCTGTCGACACAGCCTACCTGCACGCAGGCATGCGGGCGGCGCGGGATATACCAATGCGCACGGCGGACCGGGAACAGCGTGGCGTCGCTGGCAAGCATGTCTGCGTTGACGTCACGCAGTGCGCTGTAGTCGTCGAGGATGTAAATACCGCGGCCAAAGGTGGCGCCGACCAGGTCGTTCTCCCGCGTCTGGATGGCGAGATCGCGGAAGGCAATGTTCGGCGCGCCGCCGGCCAGCTTGGTCCAGCGTCCACCGCCGTCGACCGTGAAGTACACGCCGAACTCGGTGCCGAGGAACAGGAGCCCCGGCTTCTCATGATCCTGCACGATGCGCCACAGCAGGTGGTCGTCCGGCAGGTTCGACGAGATGCTTTGCCAACGGCGGCCCCGGTTCTCGCTCTTCAGCACGTAGGGGGCAAAGTCACCGCTCTTGTGGTCATCAACGACAACGTACACGGTGTCGGGATCGTGGAGGTCTGCCTTGATGTCGTTAACGAAGAAGTAGTCCGGCACGCCCGGCAGGCTGTCGATCCGCCGCCAGTTTGCGCCGCCGTCCTCGCTCACCTGTATCAGCCCATCGTCGGTGCCGGCGTAGATCAGCCCTTCAACCAGCGGTGACTCGGACAGCGACGTGATGGTGTTGTACTTCGACATGGCGGAAAGATCCCAGGCGGCATCAGCGCTCCAGGTCCGGCCCATAACCGGCTGTTGCGTCCGGTCCTGGTCGCGCGTCAGGTCATCGCTGATGGCTTCCCAGGCGTCGCCGCGGTTCTCGCTCTTCCAGACCCGGTAACTTGCGAAGTAGAGCGTCTCCGCATCGTGCGGGCTGATGAGAATGGGTGCATCCCAGTTGAAGCGTTCCTCGCTTTCACCGGCGCCGGGCTGCGGCTGGATGTAAACCGCTTCACCGGTGGCCCGGTCGAAGCGCCCCAGGTTTCCTTCCTGCCAGTTGGCGTAAATGATGTTCGGGTTCGTTGGGTCGGCCATGGACTGATGGCCATCAGCCCACAGGGTCAGGTACCAGTCAGAATTCCGAATACCGACGTTGTTGTCGGTACGATGCGGGCCGCCGAGGCTTGAGTTGTCCTGGGCGCCTGAGTAGACGTTGTAAAAAGGCTCTTCGTAGTCCACCGAAATCTTGTAGAACTGCGTCACCGGCAGGTTGGCCATGTAGCGCCAGGTCTTACCCAGGTCGAAACTCTCGTAGACGCCGCCGTCATTACCGACCAGCAGGTAGTCGGGATCGTTCGGGTCGAAGGCCATCGCGTGATGATCGACGTGCTTGGTGTCCGCCTTCATTTCCTCGAAGGTGTCGCCGCCGTCCTCCGTGACGTGCAGCCGCACGTCCATCTGATAGACGCGATCAAACTGGTGCGGGCTGGCGAATATCTCCTGGTAGTAGTGCGGCCCGGTGCCGCCCGAGAGGTAGTCGTTTTTCTTCTCCCAGCTCTCGCCGCCATCTGCCGAACGCCAGAAGCCGCCCTCACGGTTGCCGAGCTCGATCGTGGCGTAGACGACGTCAGGTTGCTGGGGCGAGATCGCCAGCCCAATCTTGCCCTTGCTGTTGTCAGCGGGCAGGCCCTCGGTGAGTTCGCGCCAGGTTTCGCCGCCGTCGACGGATTTGTGAATGCCGGAGCCGGGCCCGCCGTCCATTAGCACGGCGACGTTGCGGAAGCGCTGCCAGGAAACGGCGTACATCACGTCCGGGTTGCGCGGATCCATGTGCACCTCGGAGACGCCGGTGTAGGCATCGTCCTCTTCGTCATTGCCGAGACCGTCACCCAGAACCTTGCGCCAGGAATCGCCGCCGTCGGTCGACTTGTACAGACCGCGCTCGCCGCCGGCCGACCAGAGCGGGCCCTGGGCCGCGACGAAGATGACGTTCGAATCCCGCGGGTCGACGCGAATCATGCCAATGCGCTCGGAATCCGAAAGGCCTTTGTTCTCCCAGGTCTGGCCGCCATCGCGGCTGCGATAGACGCCCGAACCGTAGGCGACATGGCGTCCGCTGACGTTTTCGCCGGTGCCAACCCAGATCGTGTTCGGGTTGCCGGGATCGAGCGTCAGGCTGCCTATCGAATAAGACGCTTCGTCATCGAAGATTGGCGTCCATGTGGTCCCTGCTGACTCGGTTTTCCAGATGCCTCCCGAGCCCACCGCGACATACCAGGTGCTCTGATCCGTTGGGTCGACCTCGATGTCACTGATTCGCCCTGACATCAGCGCCGGTCCGATACCGCGCATTTCGAGGCCCTTGAAGGTGTCCTCGTTAAACCCGGGTTCTGTTGCCTGCTCATCTTGCGCAATCGCCGCGAACGGCAGGAGTAGCGCCGTCAAGGCGCCCAAAGTCAGTCGCTTCATCAGATTTCGCCCTTTTTACGGCCGGTTCACGCGTGGCGTCCGGCTCTTCGATTCGCTCCGGCGAATATCCTGCCACAAGCCACGCCGTCTGAACCATGGACGCGAAGCAAATGTAATAACGGTGGGCGATGGCCGGTCTGCCTGAGGGCAGCCGCCAGCTTGCAGCGAAACTGTTAAGGTTAGGGGCGTGCCAGTGTGGCTATTGCGGGAATCCAGCGAGGTACGGAGTATCGGTAACCGTAACCTCGGCACCTGCGGGCGTCGACGACAAGTCGGCGCTGACGCAGGATAGGGCCCGAATTCATCGAATTTTTGGAAGTGAAACGCTGACGACCCGGGCGAGGGCCGAAAGCCAACAACGAAACAGGTGACGCTCATGTCCTTTCTTGTCGTCGTAAACCTGGCGGTTTTCGCCGGTCTCGCAGTGTTCATCTTCAAGCAGCGCCAGCGCTCGCTGTCCACGCAGATACTGATCGGGCTGGTGCTCGGTGCCCTGTTCGGGATCGCCATGCAGGTGTTCTATGCCGGAAGCCCCGACGTGCTGTCCGGCACGCTGACCTGGACCAACGTCATAGGTACCAGCTACATCAACCTTCTCAAGATGGTCATCATGCCGCTCGTGCTCGTCATGATGATTGGCGCCGTGGTGCGTATGCGGGAAATGGGCGCGCTTGGTCGCTACGGCGGCACGATCATAGGCATCCTCGTCGGCACGACGATGATCGCTGCGTTTATCGGTGTAATGCTGGCCTCCGTCTTCGGGCTCAGCATGGACGGTATGACCGAGGGTGCTCGTGAGCTCGCTCGAGCCCAATCGCTGGAGAGCCGGCTCGACAACATCGCGGATCTCGGCATCGCCGATATGCTCATTCGCTTCATCCCATCGAACGTTTTCTACGATCTGACCGGCGCTCGTCCGACGTCCATTATTGCGGTGGTGATTTTCGGCATCCTCTTTGGCATCGCGGCGCTGCTGGTTGGCCAGGAGGACCGCGAGAAGGGTGAGCAGATCTTCAAGTTCATGGAGACGACCCAGGCCATCGTCATGAAGCTTGTGCGCCTGATCATGAAGCTGACGCCTTACGGCATTCTCGCCCTGCTGACGAAGGTCGTGGCCGGCTCGAGCGTTCAGGACATTATCAACCTCGCCAGCTTCATCGTTGCCTCCTACATCGCCATTCTGCTGATGTTCGGCGTTCATGCGCTGCTGCTGCGCATGAACGGCGTCAGCCCGACGGATTACTTCCGCAAGGTCTGGCCGGTATTGACGTTTGCCTTCTCATCGAGGAGCTCGGCGGCCACCATTCCGCTCAATGTCGAAACCCAGGTCGACGAGCTGAAGGTGCCGCGGCCGATTGCGAACCTGTCAGCAACTTTCGGCGCGACTATCGGCCAGAACGGCTGCGCGGGCATTTACCCGGCGATGCTGGCAACCATGATTGCGCCGACGATGGGTATCAATCCGCTGGACCCGGGCTTCCTGTTCCCGCTTATCGGCATAGTTGCGCTGAGCTCGTTCGGTATTGCCGGTGTGGGAGGCGGGGCCACCTTCGCTGCCCTGGTCGTACTCCCTGCAATGGGTCTGCCGGTTGCCCTGGTCGCGCTCCTGATCTCGATTGAGCCGCTGATCGACATGGCGCGAACGGCGCTGAACGTGAACGGCGCGATGACGGCGGGCGTCGTCACCGGACGGTTACTGGGCGAGAGCGCCAGCGAAACGGCCGAGGAGTCGCTGCCAGAGAGCGATTCCGCGCACGCCTGATCGGCGCGACGCTCAGAGCGACATATCAAGCACCTGCGCGCCGCGCAGGTGGCCGGCACGAACCTTGAGCAGCGCCTCGTTCGCCTTTTCCAGCGGCCAGGCCTCCACCGTCGGACGGATTCCCGCCTTTGCGGCGAGGCCGAGCGCACAGGCGACGTCATCGGCCGTAACGTTCGCGACGCTGGTCAGCGTTTTCTCCCGCCACAGCTGGCTCGCATAGTCGAGATCCGCCAGCAGTTGCCGATCGCCGGCTTCCTTGCTGATGGCGTTGATAACGACACGGCCACCCGGCCTTACGGCACTCAGGGCGGCAAGCACCGGTTTCCAGGCCGGCGTCGTATCGATAATCGCCTGCGGCGCCGCGGGAGCCTGGGCCCCGGTATCACCGGCCCAGTCGGCACCGAGCTCCAGGGCAAACGCCTGTTCGGTCTGGCTCCTTGCGTAGACATAGACCGGTGATCGAGGGTAGAGAAGCCGGGCCGCGAGAGTTGGTTCTACCTACTCGATCAGCCCGAGGGGTTCGATTTCGCAGCCCGTTTCGAATGGCCCGGTGCCACGAATCGAGCATGGACTTGGCGTTGCCGGCAGGGCACACACACCGAAGGCGA
>CAZFVT010000267.1:0-5150 GCA_964522355.1 uncultured Woeseiaceae bacterium
ATCGAAAGCGTCTGGCAGTTACTCAAAAAGATCTGGGACGACGGCCTGATCTATCGCGGCTACAAGGTCGTGCCCTACGATCCGAGGATCGGCGCGACGCTGTCATCGCATGAACTGGCGCTGGGTTACAAGGAAGTCGAAGATCCTTCGATCTACGTCCGCTTCCCCGTGGTCGGTGAAGAAGACACGGCGTTCCTGGTATGGACGACCACTCCATGGACCTTGCCTTCGAACCTGATGCTCGCCGTCAGCCCCGAGATCGACTACGTGTTCGCCCGGGTCGAGGACGAAACGCTGATCCTGGCGGAAGCCCTGCTGGCTGCCGTGTTCAAGGATCAGGAGTACACGATCGAAAAGCGGGTGAAGGGCAGCGATCTCCTCGGCATGCGCTATGAGCGGCCGTTCGACTACATCGACGTCGAAGCCGACGCCTGGAAGGTTCTGCCGGCCGAGTTCGTCAGTACCGAAGACGGAACCGGTATCGTGCATTGCGCGCCGGCCTACGGCGTCGACGACCTGGCGCTTGGCCAGGAGCACGGGCTGCCTGTCGTCCACGGAGTGGGTCAGGACGGGCACTTTATCGACGAGGTGGAGCCGGTCGCCGGCATGTTCTTCAAGGACGCCGACAAGCCGCTCATTCGTATCCTCAAGGAACGCGGCCTGATGTTCCGCTCGGAACGCTATCTGCACAACTACCCCTTCGGCTGGCGCACCGGTGACCCGATCATCTATTACGCCAAGAACGCCTGGTACATCCGCACATCGCAGTTCCGCGATCGCATGGTTGAGCTGAACAAGACGATCAACTGGGTGCCGGAACACATTCGCGACGGCCGCTTTGGCAACTGGCTGGAGAACAACATCGACTGGGCGCTCTCGCGCGAGCGCTTCTGGGGAACGCCGTTACCCGTCTGGACCGACGGCGAGGGCGGCATGATGTGCATCGGTTCGGTCGCGGAGCTCGAAGAGCTGACCGGGCGAGAGCTTTCCGAGCTGGATCTGCACCGGCCGGCGGTGGATGAAATCGAGTTCGAGAAAGACGGCAAAACCTGGCGGCGGGTAGAAGAGGTTATCGACTGCTGGTTCGACTCCGGGGCTATGTCCTACGCGCAGTGGCACTATCCCTTCGAGAACGAGAAAGGATTCGATCAGCGCTTCCCGGCAGACTTCATTTGTGAAGCCATCGACCAGACACGCGGTTGGTTCTACACGTTGCACGCGATCGCGACCCTCGTTTCCGACAGCGTCGCCTATCGCAACGTGATTTGCCTGAGCCACATCGTGGATCAGGACGGCAAGAAGATGTCAAAGTCGCTGGGCAATATCGTCAACCCCTACGACGTGTTCGACTCCGTCGGTGCTGACTCGCTGCGTTGGTACTTCCTGGCGAGGCTGTCGCCGGACGTGCAGAAGCGTATCTCGGTCGATATCGTCGCCGAGGTCGCCAGCTCGTTCATGAATACGTTCTGGAACACCTACGGCTTTTTTATCCTTTACGCGCGGCTCGACGACGTGGACTTTACGGAGCAGGTGCCGGTGGCCGATCGCCCGGAGATCGATCGCTGGGCGCTGGCGCTGTTGAACCGCACGATTCGCCGCTGCACCGAGGCAATGGACAACTTCGATGCGCGGGGTGCCGGTGACGCCATCGAGTTCTTCGTCGACCAGCTGAGCAACTGGTACATCCGCCGCAACCGAAGACGCTTCTGGAAGTCGACCGACCCGGAGGACAAGAAGCACGCCTACCTGACGCTCTACGAGTGCCTGGACGGGGTGCACCGGCTAATGGCCCCGTTCACACCGTTTGTCGCCGAGAACGTGTACCAGAACCTGGTCAGGTCTGTTTACCCGGAGTCGCCGATCAGCGTGCATATGGCGGGTTGGCCGGAACCGGACGATCTTCGCGACGACGAAGATCTCCTGTTCGAGATTGACGTCGTGCAGAAAGTCGTCGGACTCGCACGCGCCGCGCGCGGACTTTCCGGCGTACGGACCCGTCAGCCTCTCAGCCGGCTGCTGGTAAGAGCGCCGGATGATCGTGCTGCGGCGGCACTAGCCGATCACCAGGATCAGATTCTGGAGGAACTGAACGTCAAGGCGATTGAATTCATCGCCCGCGATGCGGGTCTCGTGAACTACCGGATCAAGCCGAATCTGCCGCGCATCGGCAAACGTTACGGCAAGCTGATACCGGCAATCAGGAAGGCGCTCGAAAATGCCGATGGCGCTGCAATTGCCGGCACCGGGGCCCGCGGCGAGGAATTCTCGCTCGAATTGGACGGCGGTGAGACCGTTACCCTGGGGCCTGAAGACGTGCTGGTCGAGACCAGCTCGGCTGAAGGCTATGCCTGTGGCGAGGATGGTGGCTACCTGACCGCTCTCGACACGAACCTGACCGATGAGCTGATCCGCGAGGGTATCGCTCGTGAGCTGGTCAGGACCGTACAGGAAGCCCGAAAGAGTGCCGGCCTGGAGGTTTCTGATCGCATCAGGCTTGGCGTATCCGGGTCCGCGGGGGTCGAGGAAGCGCTGGCCGAGTTTCGTGACATGATCATGACCGAGACCCTGGCTACGGAATGGGCGGTGAACCAGGACGATGCACAGTTCCGGGATGACCGCAGTCTGGATGAGCAGAATTGGCGAATCGAAATCTCGAAAGTCTGAGGAATCACTCGACGCTTGCGAAACAATCAATCCATCTGCTATAAGCAATAGACGCCGGCCGTCCTATGACCTGGACGACGATGGCAGGAAAGCCGCGCGAACCGCGCTGACCGGAGAGGCCGTTATTTGCCAGGCGTACAAGCTGCCCAGATCTTGACGAAGAGGCAGCCAATTACAATAAGAAACAATAAGTTGGAGCGAAAATGCCCGACCAAGCAGAGCGCTTTGGCAGCGCCCTCTCTGTGCTCGCCGGCCACGGCGATATCAAGAAGCGATTGATCCAGGCTTTTGAAGAAAACCTGAATGACATAGACCAGCAGGCCCTGCCCAGTTCGATCGAAAGGCAGTTTCGCAGACTCAGGCAACGGATGACGTCGGTAGCACCGCTGCCGGGGGAAAACCCGATCTGTGCCTCCGTGCGCAAGATGTCCGTTTTCGAAGCCGATGAATGTGCTCGTATGGTCGTCGGCATCTACGGCGAGCTGCTTCGAACCGATGTCGTCGACGACGTGGCGCCGGTCGATGACGGCGCCGAGCTTGGCGAAGTACCGGCGATCCTGCTGAAATCTGTCTAGCCTGATCCACCGTTCTCAAGGACCAGAGGCCTAACGGTCTCCGCGTATGATCTCCAGGAATTCCTGGCGGGTTCGGGCGTCCTTCCGGAATGCGCCGAGCATCTGACTCGTCACCATCGAGACACCGGTCTTATGCACGCCGCGCGTCGTCATGCATTCGTGACGAGCATTAATAATGACGCCAACGCCCTTCGGCTTCAGCACGTCCTGGATGCAGTTCGCGATCTGTGCCGTCATCTTCTCCTGTACCTGTAGCCGTCGCGCGAAGGTCTCGACCACTCGCGCGAGCTTGCTGATACCAACCACCTTGTTGTTCGGCAGGTAGCCGACATGCGCCCGACCAATGATCGGGGCCATGTGGTGTTCGCAGTGTGATTCGAAGTCGATATCGCGCAACACGATCATCTCGTCGTAGCCCTCGACCTCCTCAAAAGTGCGTTTCAGATAGCTCACCGGGTCAACCCGGTATCCGGCGAACCAGTCTTTATAAGCGCGCGCGACGCGCTTCGGCGTGTCGACCAGCCCTTCGCGCTCCGGATCGTCTCCGGCCCAGAGCAGCAGGGTTCGGATCGCATCCTGCGCATCTTCCTGCGTGGGCTTGGTGATCCTGGCTTTCGCCCTGGTCTTCGCTTTGGTCTTCTTGGCCACGTGGAATACCTGTTCCGTTGTGAAAAGCCTGGCGCCGCACAGTTTACCGCAGCTGCTTTCGAGCCGGCGGTAGTTCGCTCATGTTGGGATAAAAGCGCGGCTATTGGCGCCGCGCGACACCTATGCGGTCAAGCCAGTCGGGCAGCTTACACCGGTGCCGCCAATACCACAGTAGCCGTTTGGATTTTTCGCAAGGTACTGCTGATGGTAATCCTCGGCGAAGTAGTACGTGTCGAGCGGAGCGATCTCGGTCGTGATCGCGCCATAGGACGAGGCGGTCAGCTGTGACTGGTAGGCGTCGCGGGTTGCTTTGGCGGCCTCCACCTGTGCATCGGAGGTCGTATAGATCGTCGATCGATACTGTGTGCCCGTGTCATTGCCCTGGCGCATTCCCTGGGTCGGATCGTGCGATTCCCAGAACACTCTTAGCAGCGTCTCGTAGCTGATGACGGAAGGATCAAACACGACCTGCACAACTTCTGCATGACCGGTTTCGCCAGAACAGACTTCCCGGTAATCCGGATTCGGCGTCTGGCCGCCGGCATAGCCGACAGACGTCGTGTAAACGCCTTCGAGCTGCCAGAAAAGGCGCTCGGCGCCCCAGAAACAACCCATCCCGAAGACGGCTACCTCGAGATGCTCCGGAAACGGACCCGACAGCGGGTTGCCGTTGACAAAGTGGCTTGCCGGGACCGGCATGGACGTCGATCGGCCGGGAAGGGCGGCGCCCTCCGCGGGCAACGCGGTCTTTTTCTTGAACGTAAGCATTGGGGGGATATCTATTCGGCTTCGTCGGATTTCAAGGCCTGCTCTGGCGATTCGCTCGCCCGGGTCAGGCGCAGGTTCCCGGTGGCCCGGTATCTTCCCCCGCGTCTCGGCTTGTCGATGACGCCGTCCTCGGTGAGAAAGCGCACCGGAATAGACTGCGTGTTGCCCCATTCCACCGCCCGGTATACGGCGAAGTGCAGGTGGGGAATCGTCGTGTGCCCGGTGTTACCGGACAGCGCGATAAGCTGGCCTGCCGAAACGCGCTCGCCGACTTCGACCAGCGCGCCATCCTTTTGCAGGTGGTAGTACTCACCGGTTGTCCCGTCGTCGTGCAGAACCACTACGTAATTGGCGTGACGCCCGCAGCCGTCTTCCCAGCAGCCGATGGAGTGTTTCTCCTCAAGTCGCGCCACAATGCCGCCCCTGGCCGCATGCACCGGTGTGCCTTCCGGCATTCGAAAATCGATGGCGTATTGTTCAAGGCCGGTGTGACTG
>CAZFVT010000268.1:0-5140 GCA_964522355.1 uncultured Woeseiaceae bacterium
GCAGCGATTTTGGACGCCGAAGGCGCCCGAAGGGTGAGCCGCGCAGCGGCGAATCAAATCCTCGAACTTACGCGTCCAGACCAGATCCAGTTTCCAGCCCACCACTAAAGATCAATCGGCAATCCGCCTCACCGCTTCGATCAACTCCTTCTGCCGATTGGGTTCACAAAATCGCGCAGCGATTTTGGACGCCGAAGGCGCCCGAAGGGTGAGCCGCGCAGCGGCGAATCGAATCCTCGAACTTACGCGCCTCATCCGAAGACTGATTCCACCGAATCTCCCACCCACCACTAAAGATCAATCGGCATTCCGCCTCACGGCTTCGATCAACTCCTTCTGCCGATTGGGTTCACAAAACCGCAGGAAGCGGTTTTGGACGCCGCAGGCGCGCCCAGAGGCAAGCGCTCGTAGAGTGCTTGCCGGCGGAAGTACTCTTGGGGTGCCCGAAGGGCGGCGGACAGGATGTCCGCCGTCAAATCCTCGAACTTACGCGCCCCAGCCAACCCTGGTCTCCACCCAAACTCCTACTCACGAGTAGAGTTCAATCGCCAGACCCATCCACGGCTCCATCGGCCGTTCAATCCACACCACACCCAGTACTCCCCCCACCCCCAAAACTGCCATACTGCCCTCTAACCCTCAGGCAAGAACTGCCGCGTGCAAAAAGACCCACCAAAAATCCTGCTCGCCGGAGCCACGGGCTACATCGGCAAAGCCGTAGCCAGCGAACTTGCCCGCCGCGGTTACACCGTAACCGCCGTGAATCGGACCGCCGCTGAAGTACCGGGCTGCCGCAGCGTCGAGATGCCCGATATTGCAAACCGCGAGGAGCTGCTGGCCGGCTTTGCCAACGACAGGTTTGACGCCGTCGTGTCTTGCATCGCATCGCGCAGCGGCGTGGCGGATGACGCGTGGCACGTCGAGTATGAGATGAATCGCGCCCTGCTCGCCGTTGCAGAGCAAACCGGCGCCAGACGCTTTGTGCTGCTTTCCGCGATCTGTGTGCAACGACCGAGGCTTGCTTTTCAGCACGCCAAGCTCGCATTCGAAGCAGAGCTCAGGGCATCAACGCTTGAGCACGCCATTGTCAGGCCCACCGCATTCTTCAAATCCCTGTCGGGTCAGGTTTCAAGAGTCCTGGCCGGCAAACCTTTCCTTATTTTTGGCAGCGGTAACGAGACGGCCTGCAAACCTATCAGCGCGTCTGACCTCGCGGGCTTTATTGCTGACAGTATTGATTCCGATTCGGCACGCAACGCCATCTTGCCCATTGGCGGTCCGGGTGCCGCGATTACGCCCCGCGAGCAGGGAGAGATTCTGTTTGAGTTGAGCGGCCGCGCGCCGAGGTTTCGATCCGTTTCACCAAGGATCTTCACGGCCGTCAGCGGGCTCCTGACGCCGCTCGGCCGCCTGTGGCCCACCGCCGCGCGAAAAGCCGAACTGGCAAGAATCGGCCACTACTACGCCACGGAGTCGATGCTGTTGTGGGACGAACAAGTCCAGCGATACGACGCGCAGAAAACGCCTTCCTATGGTGCGATGACGCTACGCGAGCACTACGCTCGAATGCTGCGGGGCGAAAACGAAGACCACGACCTCGGCGACCACGCGATCTTTTGATCCGCGCAACCGGCGGTATACTCGCCGGCCCGACGGATTTCCGTAGAGGTAAGCGATGACCCAAGCTGTCAGCAACACCACGAAGCGCAAAGGCCTGGCGGGTCGCATTGTCAGCGTCCTGGTTGCGGTCTCGGGTCTGAGCGCTTGCGGCGAACCTCATCCCATGACCGTTGTTATCCAGCAGCCGCCGGCAGGCTCGCAGAGCGGCCAGCCGCATCTCTCGAACACGCCGGGTGGCAACATCGTCATGAGCTGGCTGGAGACAGAGGAATCGACCCTCCTGCGCTTTGCCGAGTTTGACGGCCAGGACTGGTCCGCTCCGGCAACCGTCGCCGAAGGCAGCGACTGGTTCGTGAACTGGGCGGACTTCCCGTCCGTCGTACCGCTGTCGGACGATACCTGGGCGGCACACTGGCTGAGGAAAACCCCGGGCAGCCGCTACTCATACGACGTCATACTGTCTCTGTCGGCGGATGGCGGCGAGTCGTGGTCTGACGGGATCGTGCCGCACGACGACAACACGCCCACCGAACACGGTTTCGTCAGCCTTTGGCCGGCTGCCGGCGGCGTGGGCGCATTGTGGCTGGATGGCAGGGAGACTTCAGGTCACGGCCATCATGACAATTCGGGCGGCGGCATGACGCTGCGTTCCGCCGTTCTGGGCGCGGACGGACGAATACGTGACTCACAGTTGATCGACCCGCTCATCTGCGATTGCTGCCAGACGGACATCGCCATGACGGGCAACGGACCTCTTGCGGTCTACCGGGACCGCAGCGAAAGTGAAATCCGCGACATTTATGCGTCGCGCTGGATTGACGGAAAGTGGTCCGAGGGAATTCCCGTCGCCAACGACGGTTGGCAGATTGCAGGCTGTCCGGTTAACGGACCGTCGGTCGGCTGGTCGCACGACCTGACGACCGTCGCCTGGTTTACAGGCGCGGACGAAGAACCGCGCGTGCGAGTCGCCTTTTCAGATGACGACGGCCGTTCATTTACACCGCCTGTCGATCTCGACGCCGACGCGCCGCTGGGCCGGGTTGCCGTACTGGCACTGGATAGCCGGTCATCGCTGGTCGCGTGGTACGCAACTCGCGGCGATCATGGCGCCTCGCTGATCGCCACACGAGTCTCCAGGAATGGCGAAGCCGGTAAGCCTGTCGAAATCACCACCGTTGACCGGAGCCGGCTGAGCGGCTTTCCGCAGCTCGCCGCGCATAATGACAGCGTCGTTTTCGCCTGGACCGAGGTCAATGAAGATGACACGCAGGTCGCCTCCGCCATAGCGCCGATGGCGCTGTTCCCTGCGCCCTGAAGCGCATTGGGCCGATCGGTATGACTAGGCGGGCTCCTCAATGCCAAGCTCTTCGACTTTCTTCATTTCTTCCCGAAGCGCGTCGGATTCTTCGTCGGTGATCGGATAGAACTTGCCAATGGCGCAGCTTGGGCCGGGTATCTGCCCGAAACCGGGATTGTCGACAATGGTAATCAGGTCGTTGTCGCACAGTCGGCCCTGCGACGCCCGGTAGGAAAACGTCTGATTCCTGCGCAGCCCGGGGCAGCGCCTGGGCAATACGTTTCGGTACACCTGCTTACCTCGCATGACGAACAGGATGTTTCGTTCGTTGAGAATCTCGGTGCTGCGAATGCGCGTCAGGCTAATGCAGCGCTCCGCCTCCACGGATTCGTCAACGGGATAAACATCATCTTCGTCCTCATCCTGAGCCCAGGCGCTTACTGCGCCGAGAGACAGTGTTGCCAGGACCAGGATTGCTCTGCCCAGGTGCTTCTTCATGCGTATTTCCTCAATTTCCGGACGATCTGTCTATTGGAGTCACCAGCACGCCCACAGTTCACCCAGTCATGATAGCGCGGCGGAGTTGCATTGGCCGTCGAATTGCTGGATTTTCGCTGCTACCGCGAATCATCAGGTCCTGCGAACACATGAACGACATCGATGGCCGTCACACATCCGTAGCGACAGTTTTCGGCCTGACCATTCTTCTGGCCTGCCTGGCGGCCTGCGATTCGCCGACGATGATCGACCTGCCTTCCGAAAACCAGGGCAGCAGGATCGACTATGTCGTGCTGCATTTCACCTCCGAGGACTACGCAGAGTCTGTCCGCCTGCTGACCACGCGAACCGAGAACCCGGTCAGCGCTCACTACCTTATCCCCCTCGCCGGCGATCCGACCTACCCCAGGCGCAGCGCGATTATTCATCGATTGGTGCCCGAGGAGCGCCGAGCCTGGCACGCCGGCCGCAGCTACTGGGCCGGCGAGGAGAGTCTCAACAGTCGTTCAATCGGCATCGAGATCGTCAACCTGTCCAGATGCGAAACTCCTGCGGATGAAACGGTGTATACCCCCGTCGAGGACAACTGCCGTTTCAAGGCGTTTACCGACGACCAGATTGAGCTTGTCATCGGCCTGCTAACCGACATCCTGGCCCGCTACCCCGGCATTGATGCAGTTGACGTCATCGGTCATGCCGATATTGCACCAGCCCGGAGATATGATCCGGGCCCGCTGTTTCCGTGGCAAAGACTCTATGAAGCCGGCATTGGTGCCTGGCCTGATGAAACGTCGGTCGCGCGCTGGCGCAACGAATTCTCGGCGGTCATGCCAACGACGTTGTATGTACAGGAGGCACTGGCAGCCTACGGCTACAAGCTGTCGTTAACGGGTGAAGAAGACCTCGAAACCCGGAACGCGCTGCGCGCCTTCCAGCTGCACTTTCTGCCATCGAGAGTTTCCGGCCTCGTCGATCAGGAAACGGCGGCCGTCCTGTTCGCGTTGCTTGAGAAGTACCGTCCGGATGAGCTTGAGGTCCTGGCTCAATCGGTCAATGCCTATCCGTTGTAGCGACTCCAAGTGACGGCGCGGGTCTCTTAAGGCTAGTCGACAGCGGTCAGGATCAACCCAGTTGGCACGTCCTGATAATTTGCGGAATCTGCTTGCGCAGCTTGAAGAAGCCGCGGGTTGCGTGCGGCCAGGCGGCGAGATCAAAATCCCGCCGCAGGCGAATCAGGGTTATCCCGTCTGCCGCCAGCCGTTGCTCGGCGAGGGCGAGAAGATCGTGCGCGGGTCCCTGGCAGGTCGCGGCGCAAACGACGGCCGACAGCCGATGACGGGATGCCCAGTCAGCCAGGGTTAACTCCCAGTCATCCTCGGCGCTTGCTTCGGTTTCGCAGCCGATGCTCGACGAGACGCGCTGCAGGGCATCCGCAATCGCGCCCTCGCTGAATTGCCGGACGAGCTCGCTGACGCCGAATGCCGATCGATTACCGGCCGACGACAGACCGATCGCCGCGACGGGTTTACGTGGAAGGTCCAACAGCTCCGGCACGCAGTCGTCGTCCGTCACCAGTAGGCCAATCCGACCGACGTGCGGAAATGTGTCCCCCGGCGCGATATCCACGCATGGCGGCAACTCAGGCTCTTCGAGCGAAACTGCCGAGCTCGCCAGCGAACCAGCTGGCGGGTTGAAGCGGCCACCGGTGTATTTCCGTATGTTGTC
>CAZFVT010000269.1:0-5134 GCA_964522355.1 uncultured Woeseiaceae bacterium
CTGATCCGTGGCATAGCAGACCTTCCTGAGGCGGACCCGGGCGTTCGCGATGCGCTGGATGCCGAAGGTCGAAGTCGCGGCTGGCCAGCGCTGCACGCCGAGCTGTCGCGGGTCGATCCTGAATCGGCCGGACGAATTGCAGAGAACGATCGGCAGCGGATACAGCGAGCCCTCGAGGTTTACCGAACCACCGGGCGTCCGCTTTCGGACTGGCAGCGTGACGAAGCCAGGCCCGGAGCGGACTATGATTTCCTCAAGATTGCGCTCATGGACAGCAGCCGGGCTCGGCTGCACGCGCGCATCAACCGGCGTTTTGTCGAAATGCTCGAGGCCGGGTTCATCGATGAGGTCGAGACGCTGAGGCGCCGCCCGGGTCTCGGTCCTGACTCGCCGTCGATGCGGTCGGTCGGCTATCGGCAGATCTGGGCCTACTGTGACGGACGCGATGACCTGGAGACGGCCACTGCCAAAGCGCAGGCGGCGACCCGCCAGCTCGCCAAGCGGCAGATCACGTGGCTGCGGTCCGAAGCCTCACTGACCGTACTTGACCCCCTTGATAAAGCCACGTCCAAGTCCATATCCGAAGCCGTTGGACGGAAATTGAACAAATAAGCCTGATATGGTCTTAAAAGCTATATGCTAGACTTCGCTGAGCTTTGGGCAAGCCAAGCCCCGTGGACGACGGGCCGTCCCCCGTTGTCCAGGTCTGAAAATAAGAAAGCAATAAACAAGGAGACCCGGTATGGCCAAAGGACAATCACTTCAGGATCCTTTTCTCAACATCCTGCGGAAGGAAAAGGTTCCCGTATCGATTTATCTCGTGAACGGAATCAAGTTGCAGGGTCAGGTCGATTCATTTGATCAATTTGTTGTACTACTCAAGAACAGCGTCAGTCAGATGGTCTACAAGCACGCCATCTCGACGATCGTTCCCGCCCGTAACGTTCGCCTCCCGTTGCCTGACGACGGCGGCGATTCCGACGACTAGCCTTCACAACCACGCGGAGGTCGCCCGTGTTTGAGCGGCCCAAGAGCGGCGAACGCGCCGTCCTCGTCCACGCTGCCGGTGCCCGGATTTCTGACGCCTCTGAGCAGGCGGAGTTTGCGGAGCTGGCGCGGTCGGCCGGCGCCGACGTGGTTGGCGAACTGGTATCCGGGCGTCGTCGCCCGGATTCACGCTACTTCATTGGCAAGGGCAAGCTCGAAGAGCTGAAGTCGCTGATAGGGCAGAGCGGCGCCGAGCTGGTGATATCCAGCGCGGCCTTAAGCCCGAGTCAGGAGCGCAACCTTGAGAAGGCCCTGTCCTGCCGGGTGCTCGATCGGGCCGGCCTGATTCTGGACATATTCGCCCAGCGTGCCCGGACCCATGAGGGTAAATTGCAGGTTGAGCTGGCGCAGCTTCGACACCTGTCGACGCGCCTGATCCGGGGCTGGACCCACCTGGAGCGTCAGAAGGGCGGTATTGGCCTGCGTGGTCCCGGTGAGACTCAGCTGGAAAGCGATCGCCGATTAATCGGCAACCGCATCCGACAGCTAAAGGAAAGACTCGAACAGGTTGACACGCGGCGGGCGATGAACCGGCAAAACCGGACGCGCGCGGACGTACCGACCGTCGCCCTGGTCGGCTACACCAACGCCGGAAAGTCGACCCTGTTTAATGCCCTGACGGACGCTGGCGTCTACGTTCAGGACCAGCTGTTCGCCACCCTCGATCCGACCATGCGTCGCCTCGAGTTGCCGGAAGGCGGGCGAATCATCCTCGCCGATACCGTTGGGTTCGTGCGCGACCTGCCGCATGAACTGGTCGCGGCGTTTCGATCCACGCTGCAGGAAACCCGTGAAGCGGACCTGATCCTGCACCTGATCGACGCCAGCGATCCCAATCGCTGGCAGCGGGTCCGGCAGGTAAATGCCGTCCTGAAACAGCTGGATGCGGAGAGCGTTCCGCAGATTAGGGTGTACAATAAGATCGACAAGCTTGATCGCCAGCCGCGGGTTACCAGCAATCGCAAGGGTGAAGGCCGTGCGGTCTGGCTGTCCGCGGTCACCGGCGAGGGAATTCCCTTGCTGCTTCAGACGATTGCCGACCGGTTGCGTCGAAAAATGGTCCATGGAACGATTCGCCTCCTGCCCGAACAGGGCCGCGAGCGGGCGCTGCTGTTCGACCTGGGCGCGGTCACGAGTGAGACGATGGCGGATGACGGCTCCTGGCAGCTCGACATCAGCCTGGAGGAAAGGGAATTCCAGCGCTTCCTGAAGCGCAACAAGCTGGAAGATACGGTTCTTGAATTGACGCCGTCCGAAGGGCCGGCGCACGCAGCTACGCAGAGATAGAAAATGTCCTGGAATGAATCTGGAAACGGGAAAGACCCGTGGAAGAGAGACGACGAGCCCACTGATCTCGATCAGATGGTGCAGAACTGGCAGCGCAAGCTGAGCAGCATCACCGGCGGTGGCGGCGGCAACGCTAATCCGAACGCTGCAGGCGGCTGGTTGCTGCTCGTGCTGCTGGTCGTTGCCTGGCTGTTTACCGGCCTGTATCGCATCGACGAAGCAGAGCGCGGCATCGTGCAACGCTTTGGCGCCTACGCCGGGACGACCCTGCCGGGCCTGCACTGGCATATTCCGTATCCGGTGGAAACGGTCGACGTCGTCAACACCAATGCCGTCGACAACTACTCGTTCGATACCGAGATCCTTACGGCCGACGAGCAGTACGTGTCGGTGCGTATGGTCGTGCAGTTCCGCCGCACCGATCCCGTCGCCTACAGCTTCGAGGTTGAAAACCCCGAGCTGACCTTGCAGGACGTTACTGAAAGCGCGCTGCGTGAAGTCGTCGGTACCAGTTCGCTGGAAGTACTGGTCACCGAGCGGCGCGATGAAATCGCGCCGCGCACCCAGACGATCCTGCAGACGACACTGGATTCCTATCAGACCGGCATCGAAATCACCTCGATCAGCCTCGAAGACCTCGATTATCCTGAGGCTGTACAGCTCGCCGTTGATGATACGCAGAAGGCTCGCAACGACAGTGACCGCTTCGTGCTGGAAGCTGACACCTACGCTCAGGATCTGATTCCGCGGGCGAATGGTCGGGCCGCACGCATCATCCAGGATGCCGAGGCGTATCGGGATCGCGTTATCGCAGATGCCGAAGGTGCCGCCGCACGCTTCACGGCGCTGCTGACGGAGTATGAGAAAGCGCCACGTGTGACTCGCGATCGCCTCTACATCGAGGCTGTAGAAGAGGTTTACGGCAATTCCAACAAGGTCATTCTTGATTCGCAGGGCAGTGGCAACCTGCTTTACCTGCCGATCGACAAGCTGGTCGGCAACCAGGACAGCAGCAACGCCATGACGAACACCGACAGCCTGCCAATGGCTGCACCGCGCTTCAATGAAGGCGGCGCGACGGTCGATGAAACCGGTGATCCGCGTCAACGGAGGACGAGACAATGAGCAATGGAAAAATGAACGTCCTCGTGATCGTCGGTCTCGTCCTGATCGGACTGGGTCTGTCGGCGTTTACTGTCAATGAGCGGGAACTGGCCATCAAACTTCAGGTTGGTGAGGTCGTCAGGGCGGACTACGAGCCCGGGCTGCACTTCAAGATTCCGATCTTTCAGTCGGTGCGCAAATTCCCCAAACGAATCCTCACGATTCAGGACCGTCCTGAGCGAATCTTCACGGCCGAACGACTGGCCCTGCAGGTGGATTTCTTCGTCAAGTGGCGCATCGTCGATGCCGTCAACTTCTACACCTCGACGGGTGGCTCACTTAATGTGGCAAATGGCCGTCTCTCGGAGATCATCAAGAACGCTATCGTTACCGAGTTCGGTAAACGGTCTGTCCAGGAGGCTATTTCGGTTGAGCGTGTGGCCTTGATGCGTGACATGCTGGAAACCGCGACGGCAACTGCAGAGGGCCTCGGCGTGGAACTGATCGACGTGCGCGTCAAGCAGGTCGAGTTCCCGGAAGACGTAAGAAACTCTGTGTATTCCCAGATGCGCGAGGAGCGTGCTCGTGTTGCCGCCGAGCGACGAGCGCAGGGCCGGGAAATTGCCGAGCAGAAAATGGCGGCTGCCGACAAGCAGCGCACCATTATCCTGGCCGAGGCGAACCGCCAGTCGGAGATCATTCGCGGTGAGGGTGACGCCCAGGCTGCCGAGACTTACGCCAACGCCTACAACCAGAACCCGGAGTTTTACGCGTTCTACCGGAGCATCGATGCCTACAAGCGCTCGATGGGCAAATCCGGGGACCTGCTCGTGGTTGATCCGAACAACGAGTTCTTCCGGTACCTGAACCAGTCTGGCGGCGATCAGTAGACTCAAGCTTTCCGGCACAGGTGCAGGCAGTCGCCCCAGGCGGCTGCCTGTTTTCATGTCGGGGGTACTGACCGTCGCAGCGTTACCGAAGCTTTAACGAGACCTGACATGTGGCAGGAAATCCTGACGGCGTTTGCCCTTTACCTCATTATCGAAGGCATGATTCCGTTTATCAGTCCGGAGCGATTTCGGCGCGCGGTTTCGCAAATCGCTCAACTGGGCGACAATAATCTCCGGCTTGCAGGCCTGGTCGCGATGGCGGTCGGCCTGCTGCTGATCTACCTCGTCAGGCAATAACTCGAAACGGCGGAAATCACAGCCATGGGAAAAAATGTAGTCGTCGTCGGCACCCAGTGGGGTGACGAAGGCAAAGGAAAGATCGTCGATCTGCTGACCGACCGTGCGGCAGCGGTTGCCCGTTTCCAGGGCGGCCACAACGCGGGACATACCCTGGTCATCGGCGGAGAGAAAACGGTCCTGCACCTGATTCCTTCGGGTATTTTGCGCGACGAGGTGCAGTGCCTGATCGGTAATGGCGTTGTGCTCAGCCTGGATGCGTTGATTACCGAGGCCGAGCAGCTGATCGCAGGCGGTGTGCCGGTTTTCGAGCGCCTCAGAGTAAGCCCGGGTTGTCCGCTGATACTGCCGTCGCACGTAGCGCTGGACGCGGCCCGCGAGAAGGCGCGTGGCGCCTCTGCCATCGGTACGACGGGGCGCGGTATCGGGCCCGCTTATGAAGACAAGGTGTCACGCCGGGCGCTCAAGGTCTCGGACCTGTTTGTTCGCGAGCAGTTTGCGGCGAAGCT
>CAZFVT010000270.1:0-5112 GCA_964522355.1 uncultured Woeseiaceae bacterium
TACATGTCGTTCCTGGGCTTGGGCGCCGCGTTCCTGCTGTGACCGTCCGGCAGCACCCCGGTGAGGTCGCGCCGAACCCAGCTGGGCGCGAATAGCCGCGGCACCGCCTCACCGGAGACAAACGCCAGCAGCTCGTCTTTGACCGCCATCGCGTCGTCGTAGCCCAGGCGCATGAGTCGCTGGGTATAGCCTTTCTCGAACAGCAGGAAACTGACCAGTCGATTGGCGCCGCGGTCCGAGCGACCGCCGACGCCGTGCAGCAGAGTTCGAACGGACCGCGGCATCTCGGCGACGTACTGTTCGGCGAGTTCGCGCAGATCCTCGCTGGGCAGCACGATCATGGTGTCGACGGGACGAACGCGGGCCATGGCTCCGCTGCGGTCCGTCGGCGGCACGGCATCGATGAGCTGGTTGATTCGGGTCATGCGTTCAATGTCGGAATAAAGGCCGTCCATGAACAGCGTGTCGAGCATGTAGCCGGCAATGTGAGCGAAGGATGGCGGCTTGGTTGGGTGAGCGGGAACCGGCGCTTCTTCCACAGTACTGCCCATTTCGTTTCGCACGCCGATGACAAGAATCCGGTCGGCGCCCAGATGAATTGCCGAACTGAGTGGCGTTGCCTGACGCATCGCGCCATCGCCGAAGTATTCGCCGCCGATACGAACGGGCGGAAACACCAGCGGCACGGCGATGCTGGCCATGAGGTGATCGAGACCCAGTTTCCGGCGGATACCGATTCGCCGTGTCCGACTCCACTGCAGGCTGTCGGAGCTGGCCTGGAAGAAAGACGTTGAGCGCGCCGACGAGTAGCCTGCTGCCGTAATCGCAACGGCGTCCAGGTACCCGTGGTCAATCGCATCCTGGATGCGTGGAAAGCGAACGTTTTTCTCCAGCAAGGTGCGCAGCGGCGAGTTGTCCAGGAGCGATGTGGGCGCGCCAATGACGGTACCACCGAGCACGATGGCTCCGAGCCAGTGAAGGCTGCTTTTGAGCATTGTCCAGTTGTCCGCCCTGAAGACCTGGTCGCAGCTGAAGTGCCCCCAGACTCGCGCGAGTTCGGCAACGGCCAGTCGGAATCGCCTTGCGCGGCTCGCCAACACGACGGAGTTCAAGGCGCCCGCCGAGGTACCACTGATGACCGGGAAGGGATTCGCGGCCCCATGCGGCATCATGTCGGCCAGCGCCTGTAGAACCCCGACCTGAAAGGCGCCTCTGGCACCGCCACCCGGCAGCACCAAACCCGTCCGCGTTTTGCGCGTTGGTATATCCATACGTGAGGCGTATTATAGGTCTCGCGCCGACCACGCCGGTAGGCAGTACCTCCCAGTTCCAATCGCTATACGCCAAGGACAGCCGAATGCGACCGATGACCTCTGCCATCTGGACCCTGGCAGCCTGCGTTTTAATCGCCAGCGCCGCCGCTGCCCAGTCACCGGCCGCCGGCGACCCGGCCCCGGGTTTCGAACTCGCCGACCAGAACGGCGATATCCATTCACTGGAGGACTATCGAGACCAATGGGTAGCGCTGTACTTCTACCCCAAGGACGGAACGCCAGGCTGTACGACCGAAGCCTGCGAATTCCGGGACGACGTCTTTCGGTACCGCGAACTGGGCGCGCAAATCCTGGGCGTCAGTCTCGACGATTCGGCGTCGCACAAGGAATTTGCGGAAGAGCACGGGCTTCCCTTTCCGCTGCTGGCGGACACGGAGGGCACGACCGCGACCGCCTACGGCGTCAAGTCAAGATTTCTCGGGCTGACGCTCGCCAAACGGCACACGTTTCTGATCGACCCTGACGGCCGCGTAGCTATCCACTACTCCGACGTCGACCCCGACACACACTCCGACGAGATTCTTGCCGACCTCGCCAGGCTGACGGGACAAACCACGGACTGATTTCGAGTCTGGCGCGGGCAGACGGCCCGCGCGACTCAGTGTAGAGCTTTTATCGCGTCATCGCGACCAGTGATCGTCAGCGGGTACATCCGATCATCCATTAGCTCGCGCGTCAGCTTTACCGAGGGCGTGTAATCCCAACGGGCCCGGGGTTCCGGATTGAGCCACACTGCCTTCGGGTAGGCCTTGAGGAGTCTTTTGATCCACACGGAACCCGGCTCTTCGTTCCAGTGCTCCACGCTACCGCCCGCGTAGGCAATTTCGTAGGGACTCATGGTTGCGTCGCCGACGAAAACGAGCTTGTAGTCCGGGCCGTACTTCTGTGTGACTTCGGACATGGGTATGCGTTCAGCGTGTCGGCGGCGATTGTCTTTCCACAGACTCTCGTAGACGAAATTGTGGAAATAGAAATATTCCATGTGCTTGAACTCGCTGCGAGCCGCCGAAAACATTTCCTCGCAAACGCGAATGTGATCGTCCATCGAACCGCCGATATCGAAGCACAGCAGAACCTTTACCGCATTGTGACGCTCGGGGACCATGCGGATATCAAGCAGACCTGCGTTTCTGGCGGTCTTGTCGATGGTGTCTTCAAGATCCAGTTGATCCGCGGCGCCCTCGCGAGCGAACTTGCGCAGCTTGCGCAGCGCCACCTTGATGTTTCGCGTGCCCAGCTCCAGCGAGTCGTCGAGATTGCGGTATTCCCGCCGGTCCCAGACTTTCACGCCACGCCTGCCACCCGCGCCGGACTGACCGAAGCGCACGCCCTCCGGGTTGAACCCATGGGCACCGAAGGGTGACGTGCCGCCGGTACCAATCCACTTGTTGCCGCCCTCGTGACGCTCTTCCTGTTCTTCCATGCGTTGCCGGAGCGCCTCCATCAGCGCATCCAGGCCTCCCATCGCCTCGATTTCGGCACGTTCCTCTTCACTCAGCAGCCGCTCGGCCTCCCGGCGCAGCCACTCGTCGGGCACTTCGAGTTTCAGATCCTTGAACAGATCCTCGACACCCTCGAAATGCGCCGCGAACACCCGGTCGAAACGATCGAACAGCGTCTCGTCCTTCACGAGCGCTGCGCGAGACAGGTAGTAGAAGTCGTCCACGCTGCGCCCCGGCACTCGCGCCTTGAGCGCCTCCAGCAAGGTGAGCAATTCGGTAATCGAGGGCTTCAGGCCAGCCTCTCGCAGCATGAAGAAGAACTTGATCAGCATCGCGGGTACCTTTGGCCCGGCGGTTTCTACTGCGAGCCGGACCGGCGGTCGAGGAACACCAGCTGCTCGAATAAATGCACATCCTGCTCGTTCTTCAGCAGCGCCCCGTGCAGAGGCGGGATTCGCTTACGCGAATCCTTGTCCCGCAGCACGTCCGCCGGAATGTCCTCAGCGAGCAACAGCTTGATCCAGTCGAGCAGCTCGGAGGTTGACGGCTTTTTCTTCAGCCCGGGAACGTCGCGAACGTCGTAAAAAACTTCGAGTGCTTCCTTTAACAGCGATTTCTTGAGACCCGGGAAGTGCACATCGACGATCTTCGCCATCGTTTCCTGATCCGGGAAGCGGATGTAGTGGAAAAAGCAGCGCCGCAGGAAGGCATCAGGCAGCTCCTTCTCATTGTTGCTGGTGATGATGACGATCGGGCGACTTTTTGCCCGAACCATTTCCTTCGTTTCATAGACGAAGAATTCCATGCGATCCAGCTCGTGCAGCAGATCGTTCGGAAACTCAATGTCGGCTTTGTCGATCTCGTCGATGAGCAGGATCGGCTGAACGCCTGATTCAAAAGCCTCCCACATCTGGCCGCGAACGATGTAGTTGCGAATGTCGTGGACTTTTTCGTCGCCCAGCTGGGAATCGCGCAGGCGCGCCACTGCGTCGTATTCGTACAGTCCCTGCTGCGCTTTGGTCGTCGACTTGATATGCCATTCAAACAGCGGGCGGTCGAGCGCCGCGGCAACCTCATTGGCGAGCTGGGTCTTGCCCGTTCCTGGTTCGCCCTTGATCAGTATCGGTCGCTCCAGGGTAATGGCCGCGTTGACGGCCATCATGAGGTCTTCGGTGGCGACGTATTTGTCCGTCCCTGAGAAACGTTGCTCAGACATAGTGTGGTATCCCTAGATTGCGACGGTCAGTATCGCCGCTGGCAGAAAGGCGTACAAGCTAGTCTGCGGTTGACGCCTTCGTTGGAAGCAGACGCAGGGTATTCCGTGGCTCACCCGGCTGAAACGACGTCGGCAAGCCATCCGTCCAGGCCTTATGGCCATCGCGATAATGCGGTGACAACGGGTGCCCGCTTTGGCCCCCGGGCATATGCAGGTAGCCGTCTCGTTCGGCGCCGGGCGATACGGCATAGCGCTCGGATGCGCCGAGTACCGGTGCCTGAACACGTGGCATATGGCTATCGCCGGGCAGGGGCAATACGGCCATGTCCAGCATTGAACCAAATATCGGAACGTTTTGACTGAGCGGATGACGAATCGCGCTGGTGTTGCGCTCACCCCAGGTCCGGTTTCCAAGGCTATCGCCATAGGTATCGTCAAAATCTCGAAGCACCGCATCGACGCTTTCGAGCAGGAGTTCATCCCAGCTATCGACACTCGGTGGTCTGAGGTTGTCCGGCTTCCGGGTCACGAGCGACCAAAGCGGACCTTCGAACTGGTTACTGCGGCGCAGTGGCGCATCCTCTCCGAATTGCGCTCGTATCGGTGCAGCGACCAGCTCGCGAAAAACCCGCTCTTCGACCGTCGAACGAAACACGCGAACCAAGCGGTAGCCGACGGAATCGACGGCCGCGTTGGGCGTCCAGGCGCGTACGTGATCACGGTATTCGGAACGTGCCGGATGATTGAGCACCGCCTCATCGTCCAGGGTTTCCAGCAGGAGATCCCGCCACCGTTCGAGGAACAGCGCACGGTCGTCAAGATGAATGTCGAGCATGTCGGTCTCGACAAATCGCTCGCGCGCTAGCAGCGCGTCGCGAATCTGGCGCTGACGCGCTCCGAGGTCGTAGCCGCCGTCGCCAACGACGGCAAGCTGGTCGCCACTCGCTACACGGGCATTGGCGGTCCAGATTCGACCGCTCGGTGGATTGACGACTCGTGGATATTCATCCACGGCCAACCAGCCCTGCCAGCCGGAACCGCCGGACCAGTCCGCCGGCAGGGTTGGCGTCGCCCCACCCCGGCGCGGTATGCGACCGGCTATCGTCCAGGCAATGTTCCC
>CAZFVT010000271.1:0-5072 GCA_964522355.1 uncultured Woeseiaceae bacterium
CGCAGACCAAGACCGGCCCGAGGACCGCGGGCATCGCCACCCAGGTTCCGACGGTCAGCGAAACGGCAAACGACAGCGCGGTCCAGATCAAAGCGAACCAGAGCCCCTGAGAGCCAGGTACTCGTCCGGAGGGAATGGGGCGGTGGGGTTCGTTGATGGCGTCAACGTGACGATCGAACCAGTCGTTTACCACCTGGCTCGTGCCACAGACCAGCGGTCCGGCCAGCGCAATGCCGAGCAGCGCCTCCGACCAGCGAAGGCTGAGCGGGACGCCGGATGCTACAACCCCGCAGCCAAATGCCCACATCGGCGGAAACCAGGTGATGGGCTTCAGTAGCTCGACGAACGCCGTCCAGACGGGACGTTCGTCCGCGAGCACGGTTGCAGACGGCCGTGCCATTGAGTGACATTAATACTTGACACTATAGAGTGTCAATAAAGAATTACACTCGCCGCGGCCCGTCAATCAACCGGACATCTGCAGAGTTTCTTAACTCTCGTCGCCGCCGAGATCTCCAAGGCCGTATCTGCGCAATTTTACATAAAGGCTCTGTCGACTGAGGCCCAGCACTTCCGCCGCCGACGCCCTGGAATCGTTGGTCATTTTCAGCGCGGCTTCGATGCACATGCGTTCGATGATGTCGGTCGTCTCCCGCACGAGATCCTTTAGCGGCACCTTGCCGACCATCTCGGTCATTTCTTCAATTGAACGGGGCAGGGCGGTATCGCTTTGTGCCGGTGCGCTCGCATTGCTCCGGTACTGTCGTCGGATCACAAAGCCGAGGCAGGGCTCGTCACTGTCGAGCGCAGACACTGCCGAAAGCTCAACGTCGATCGGGTCACCGAACTCAGGCCGCAGCGTGGTCGCAAACTGGCGAACCTCTACACGGTCGCGAAGGTTTCGCAGTAGCAGGCTCAGATCCACACCGGGGCGCCCCAGCCACTGGTCAAGCATCTGGTTGCTGACCTGCGGCTCCGCGGCGACCTGGGCAAGATCCAGGAATGCTCGGTTGGCGGCAATGACGCGACCGGAAGGATCAGTGATGACAAAAGCGTCGGGCGATCGATCGACGATGTCGAGAACGCGCAGTGACTTGCTGTCGCTGGTGCCGCTGTCGGTGCTGTTGATGCGGATGAGAAAGTAGGTGCCGTCCTCGCGTCGAACCAGCGTGGCGGCAAGCTGAAACGCCTTCTGGTCGTTCGCGCTGCGAACGATGATGCTCTCGCCCTTGCCGGCAGCACGGACTCGCAGCAGCAGCTCGGTGATGGCGTCGGCGCTGTTGTCGCTGAACCCTCGGGGAAAGGTTCGATTGATGAGTTTGTTCGGCGGCTTGTCGAGCAACTTGCCGGCGGCCGGATTCGCTTCCATGATGCGGCGCGACTCGGAATCGACGATCAGGATGGCTTCCTGGGCCAGGCTGAAGAGCATTCGGTAACGGGTTTCGGCCTGATGCAGGCGCGTGTAATCGCGTTCGAGCGAATGCTGCACGTCCAAAAGGCGCTGCTGGATCTGGGTCATCGGCCGGAGGTCGCGGCCTATCGCCACGAGGTGCCCGTTGTCACCGTAGCGCACGGTCTTGTACAAAATCGGCAGGTCGGCCTGACCCTCCATCGGGTGGTTTACCTGCCGCCAGCGAGCTTCATCTGAATTATCAGGATCCTGCAGTAACAAGCGGATTTTATTAACACTTTCGCTGGTTACCGTTTCTTCCCATGGCTGGTCGACCCAGTCGAGAAGGGTGCGCATGGACTCTTCATCGTTACCGATAGCGACGTCGCGAATGATGCCGTCACCGTCGATGATCAGGCACAGGTCGTTGGTCTCGGTGAGCACGGCGGCCGCCGTATCCGTCGTGAGGTCCTGAATGTAAACGTCCGGTGCTCTAAATGGGGTCACAACAAGCCATCCCTAAATGGGCTTAATCGATGTCAACGCAAACCCGGCGCCTAGTTTCGCGCCGTGTCTCCGCTATGTACCCCGCACAGTTCGTTCAGAACCCGGCTCGTTGCCTGTCCATCGGCTGCGGTTCCGTCTGCCCCCAGTTCGGAAACCAATGCCGGGTTCTCGTTCGCCAAGTGCCCGCCGAGGAGGATAGCAATGTTGCTGCCACCCGTGACTCGCCGGATCTCGGCAATCGTAACGCCCGTTTCTTCAATGTGTCGCTCGGCGCTCAGCGATAATCCAATAGCGTCAAAGTGTCTTGATTGCACCAGGTCCAGCAGTTCCTTGCGAGTGGGTGGTGCGCCCGTAAAGCAGTGCCAGCCGTCGCGTCGCAGGAATTCGATGACCATGAACAGCCCGAAGGTGTGTTCTTCGCCCGGCGTCGGCGCGATGAGCGCGGAGCGGCCATGGCCCCTGTTTCTTTCTACAGGGTCAAAGCAGCGACTGAACTCGAGCAGAACCTGGTGCATGCGGCATACGCCGATAGCCACTTCGGCGAAGCTGGCGTCGTCCGTTTCCCACATAGTCCCCAGCCGCTGCGCTGACGGGCCGAGCAGGTCAAGGTAAATCTCTGCCAGAGAGATTCCCTGGCTGCGCAGCGCGTTGACGTATTCGGCTGCAACTTCAGCATCGTGATCGAGGACGAGGCGGACGAATTCCTCGACCCTGTCGCCGAGCTGGATCCCCGCCGCGACCGGGTGCAGTTTTCTTTCCGATTCAAATGCAAGCATGAAGCGCGGGACCAGTTCCGTTTCGATGGTGTGACTCAGTTTCGACAACATGGATCGGCCCAACTCGGCAATGTCGAAAGTCGACGTCCCAACCTCGCCGGTAGCCTGCACCGGCTCGTTGGACTGCTCGCTCTGCGCGCGACCGTCGTGAGGTCGGTCGGGGCCGTTCGTTGTCATTTTTTAGTCCCCCAACTACGGGACCATCATACATGAACACGGCGTTTCGTCGTCTCCCCTCAAACGGTGCTGTTCGCGTCCCTGCTACGCATGGAGCGGACGGCACAAAGCGCAGCCTAATTAGACCCTCATCCGCAATAATGTCAAGTTTTATTTACGTATGCTTCGATTGACACTATACTCGAGCGTGAATAAGTTGTTGAGAAAGCCGGTCAGTGAAATCGGCCGGAAACAAGACAGGGGGTACGACAGGGAATGCAGTCAGGCCATGCCAGCGCCGGTGTCGGCTACGCACTTTATACGGATGAAGAGCGCCGCCGCCGGGATGCGTCGCCCTGGACTCTGGTTCAGGGAATACTCGCACCGCTCCAGTTTCTCGTTTTCCTGATCAGCACCGCGCTCGTCTGGCGCTACCTCGCGACCGGAGAGGGTGCGGCCATCGCGACGACGTCGGTCGTCGTCAAAACGCTTTTTCTTTACGCCATCATGATCACCGGATCGCTCTGGGAACGGGACGTCTTCGGTCACTACCTGTTCGTGCCGGCGTTTTTCTGGGAGGACGTGGTCAGCATGCTGGTGATGGCGCTGCACACGGCTTACCTCGTCTGCCTCGCCTTTGATTTGTTGCCGCTGCGCGAGCAGCTGTACCTGGCGCTCGCCGCCTATCTCGCTTACGTGATCAACGCCGGCCAGTTCCTCTGGAAATTCCGTCTCGCGCGCCAGGCCCCGGCTCAGACCCTGTCGCAACGCGCGCGCGCGGCGGGAGTGGGCGCATGAGTTCGGTGGCTCCGATGACCGAGCAAAACGGTATCGGCCAGCGCCACGTCATTCGCGAGCGCGGCCAGCGTGAAGTGTTCTGCGGCCTGACGGGCATCGTCTGGCTGCATCGGAAAATTCAGGATGCCTTTTTCCTGGTCGTGGGTTCTCGTACCTGCGCCCACCTCATCCAGTCGGCGGCAGGCGTCATGATCTTCGCCGAGCCGCGTTTTGCGACCGCCATCATCGGTGAGCGCGACCTGGCCGGGCTCGCCGACTGTAATGAAGAGCTTGATCGCGAGGTGCAGAAGCTGCTCGCTCGACGTCCGGACATCAAACTTCTCTTTCTTGTTGGTTCCTGCCCGTCCGAGGTCATCAAGCTGGACCTGGGGCGCGCTGCTGAACGTTTGTCAGCGCAGCACATGCCGGACGTTCGCGTGCTCAATTATTCCGGCAGCGGAATCGAAACCACCTTTACACAGGGTGAAGACGCGTGCCTCGCATCGCTGGTGCCGGAGATGCCGGCGCTGCCTGAGGGTGAACGCTCGCTGCTGGTCGTTGGAGCCCTGCCCGACATTGTTGAGGATCAGTTCCGCAAGACGCTGACGGACCTCGGTATCGATAACGTTGATTTCCTGCCGCCACCGCGGTCCACGTCGATGCCGTCGGTTGGACCGGGCACGCGTTACCTGTTGGCGCAGCCGTTTCTGACCGAAACCGCGATGGCGCTCGATGAGCGCGGTGCGGAGCGGCTGTCGGCGCCGATGCCACTCGGGGAGGAGGGCACGACGGCCTGGCTGAGGGCGGCCGCCGATGCCTGGGGTGTTGACGAGCGTCATTTCGATGCGGTCACCCGTCCCGGCAGGGATCGCGCGAAGGCGGCCGTCGGCCGTTTTCGCGAGAAACTCGACGGCAAGCGAATCTTCTTTTTCCCCGACTCGCAGCTCGAGGTGCCGCTGGCGCGATTCCTCAGTCGCGAACTCGGGATGGATCCGGTCGAAGTCGGTACCCCCTATTTGCATCGCGAGCATCTTGACCAGGAGCTGGCGATGCTGACGCCCGAGGCAACCCTGAGTGAAGGCCAGGATGTTGAGAAGCAGCTCGATCGCTGTCTCGAAGCGCGGCCGGATATCGTCGTCTGCGGTCTCGGTCTGGCCAATCCGCTTGAGGCATCGGGGGTCACGACCAAGTGGTCGATTGAGCTCCTGTTCACGCCGATTCACGGCTATGAGCAGGCCGCCGATTGCGCCAACCTGTTCGCCAGGCCGCTGGCCAGGCGCGAAGCGCTGGTGGTCTGAATGGAACTTACGCTCTGGACCTACGAAGGCCCGCCGCACATCGGCGCAATGCGTATCGCCACTGCCATGCAGGGTGTGCACTACGTGCTGCACGCGCCGCAGGGCGACACCTATGCGGACCTGCTGTTTACGATGATCGAGCGACGTTCTGCTCGCCCTCCGGTCACG
>CAZFVT010000272.1:0-5065 GCA_964522355.1 uncultured Woeseiaceae bacterium
GCACGTCGAATCGGGTGAAACCCAGGACGTGGACCTGCATGGCGTGTTCATCGCCATCGGGCACAAGCCCAACACAGACATTTTCGAAGGCCAGCTTGAGATGAACGGTGGTTACATCGTCATCAACAGTGGCCTGGGTGGTAATGCGACGGCCACGAGTGTGCCCGGCGTGTTCGCGGCCGGGGACGTGGCCGACCAGGTTTACCGGCAGGCCATCACCTCAGCCGGCTTCGGCTGCATGGCGGCGCTCGACGCCGAGAAATACATCGACGAGTTGGGTGCCGACTGAGCAACCCACCACGGGGACTCCGACAATGAGCGTGTTCGACAATGCTGCCTGGGCGCAGCATGAGCGGGTCCTGCATTGCAGCGATCCCGTATCGGGCCTGCGCGCGATCATCGCGATTCACTCCACGGCGCTGGGACCAGCGGCCGGTGGGTGCCGTTTCTGGCACTACCACGACGACACGGCAGCACTGACCGATGTCCTTCGCCTGTCGCAGGGCATGAGCTACAAGAACGCGATGGCCGGCCTCAGGTTTGGCGGCGGCAAGGCCGTCATCCTCAAGTCGGCAGACTTCGAAGAGTCAGATGCCCTGTTCGAGGCATTCGGCGGTTTCGTGGATGCGATGAACGGTGATTACGTAACGGCTGAAGATGTGGGCATGCGCGTTGACATCATGGAAGTCATCGCGCGCAAGACGCGCTACGTCAGCGGCCTGCCACAGCGGGGTCAGGAGGCCGGCGGCGACCCGTCGCCGAAAACCGGCTACGGCATCTTCAAGGGCATTGAAGCCGCCGTGCGTTTTGCGCTAGGGCGTGATTCCGTCAGCGGATTGACGGTCGCGGTGCAGGGGGTTGGCAACGTCGGCTATAACCTGTGCCGCTTTTTGCACGAGGCCGGCGCCAGCCTGGTTGTGGCCGATATCGACGGCTCTCGGGTCTCGCGGGCAATCGACGAGTTTGGGGCACGAGCCGCGGAGCTTGACGACATCCTGTATGAGAAAGTGGACGTGGTGGCACCCTGCGCATTAGGTGCCGTGTTCCACGCTGATTCTATCCCGAGGCTACGCACCGGCATCATCGCCGGCGGCGCGAACAATCAGCTCGCAACGCCTGAAGACGGCCAGCGGCTGACCGACGCCGGCATCCTCTACGCCCCCGACTACGTCATCAATGCCGGCGGCATTATCAACGTCGAGCACGAGTTCTATGGCGACTCTGATGATGACGAGGTTATGCGGCAGGTCGCAGAGATCGGTGGCCGCCTCTACGGCATTTTCGAAGAGGCCTCGGCGCAGGGCCAACCAACCAACGAAATCGCTGACCGCCGCGCGCGGGCCATTATCGAGGCAGGTCAGGCAGCAGCTGAAACCTGAAGCCCGGTTCAGGCAGCGAGCGCTTCGACGGCCTGCAGCAGTTTCTCTGGGTTGGGCCGATCCGCGATTAGCCGGGAGATCGATGCGTAGCGAATAACGCCGTCAACATCAGTGACAACCGCCGCCGGCCACAGGGTGTCTTCTCCGTATTCGTCGCGGTGGCTCGAGGGAACGCCCCCGGATTGCACCAGGCCCAGCATTTCTCCGGCCTTCAGCTCGGCATCCAGCCAGAAATCGAACTCGACTTCGAAAAACTCGGCGACGCGACGCGTGGTTTCCAGCGGCTTGGGCGTTACCAGAATGAGACGCGCACCCCGCTCGTTGATCGCTTTGTAGGCGCGCGTCAGGTTCGCGACCTGGCGCGAGCAAAACGGGCACCAGTTGCCACGTACGAAAAGAATGACCGCGGGACTGCCGAGAAGCTCTGCCGACTGCACGGGGTTGCCGTGTTCATCCTCGGCATCGAATGCCGGCAGCTTGCTGCCCGGTCGCAATACCGGCGGCAGGCGATTGTCGCTCTTGAAGTAGGCGCGAAACGCCAGCGCGGCGAGCGCCACGGCGACGAGCCCGCCAATGACTATCCATAGTTCCATGCCCGGTTATTCTCCTCGACCCGGTTCGGTCACACGATCGGTGCGCCCAAAACCCTGCGGCGCCATCCAAGAATAAGGGCGAAAGCGCCGGCTTCAATGGGCCTGTCATTACGTTACTATCTCATCGGCGTGACGGACAGACTTCACCACCGCAGAGCTGGCGGGTCGCCGTCTGGCAGGGGCTATGACCGACGTGCAGCAGATTAACCGTTCAGTAATTCAACGATGAGCAATAACCCGGTCCTCTGGACGCCATCCAGGGAACGCGTCGCAACGACTGCGATGCATGCCTATATGCAGTCGGTGGGGCAGTCCGACTATGCGAGTCTTCATCGCTGGTCGATCAGGGAAACCGAAGCGTTCTGGCAAAGCATTGTCGACCTTGGCGACGTCCGCTTCACGACGCCTGCCGAAGCCGTATTCCATCAGCCGGGGGACCTACTTTCCGCACGCTGGTTCGAGGGGGCAACGCTTAACTTTGCCGAGCATCTGCTGCGAACAACCGGCGATCGTGAGGCGATCGTTTTTCGCGGCGAGGACGGTAGTCGCAGGGCTCTGAGCTTCGATCAGCTGAACGCGGAGGTGGCGCGCGTAGCCGACGGGCTGAAATCGCTGGGCGTTATGCCTGAAGACCGGGTCGCTGGATTCCTGCCAAACTGTCCCGAGGCCATCATTGCCATGCTGGCCAGCGTCAGTATTGGCGCCACGTGGTCGTCCTGCTCGCCGGATTTCGGCGTGCCCGGAGTCGTCGACCGGTTTGGCCAGATCAGGCCCAGGGTGTTGTTCAGCGCCGACGGCTACCGCTACAACGGCAAACGCTTCGATTCACGCGAGGCCGTGCGCGGCGTGCTCAGCGCGATTCCCGAGATTCAACGTGTCGTGGAAATCGATTTCACCGGCGAGGCGGCAGGTTCCGCCCCGGAAAATGCCGAGCCCTGGGACAGTTTCGGCCGGGCGGGGCAGGCGCTGGAATTCAGCCCGCAGCCCTTCGCTCATCCGCTTTACGTGATGTACTCCTCCGGCACGACCGGCGTACCGAAGTGCATCGTGCACGGGGCCGGCGGCACGCTGTTGCAGCACATTAAGGAGCACCGTCTGCATACGGACGTGCGGGCGGGAGATCGATTGTTCTACTTCACGACCTGCGGCTGGATGATGTGGAACTGGCTGGCAAGCGGGCTGGCGTCGGGCGCCACCCTGATCCTGTTCGACGGTTCGCCGTTTTTCGAGGACGGTCGGGTCTTGTGGCGGATGGCCGAAGAGGAGCGCATCGATATTTTCGGCACCAGCGCCAAGTTCCTCGCCGCCCAGCAGAAGGCCGGGCTCTCGCCTGGCCGCGATTTCGATCTGTCCAACGTCCGCAGCCTGCTCTCTACCGGTTCGCCGCTCGCCCCGGCGAGTTTTGACTACGTCTATCGCGAGATCCGTGAAGACCTGCATCTCGCCTCCGTTTCAGGCGGCACGGACATTCTCGGCTGCTTTGCCGGCGGCAATCCGACGGCGCCCGTGCGGCGAGGTGAACTGCAGTGTCTGGCGCTGGGTATGGACGTCGACGTGTTCGATGAGCAGGGGCAGAGCGTCACCGGGCAGAGCGGGGAGCTGGTTTGCCGGAACGCTCATCCTTCGATGCCACTGGGATTCTGGAACGACGAGGCCGACCAGCGATACCGGGCGGCCTACTTCGAACGCTTCCCCGGGGTGTGGGCGCACGGTGATTTTGCGGAAAAGACGGACTCGGGCGGCATGATCATTCATGGGCGATCCGATGCGGTGCTAAACCCCGGGGGTGTAAGAATCGGTACGGCCGAGATCTATCGGCAGGTTGAGTCGCTCGAAGAGATCGCCGAGAGCATTGCGGTCGGGCAGGACTGGGAGGATGACGTGCGCGTCGTTCTGTTCGTCGTCATGGCTGACGGCTATGTACTGGACGATGCCTTGCGCGAACGTATCCGGCGGCAGCTACGTGCCAACACCACACCCCGGCACGTACCCGCAAAAATCCTGGCCGTGCCGGACATCCCAAGAACAATCAGCGGCAAGATCGTCGAACTTGCCGTTCGAGCCGTCATTCATGGTCAGCCGGTGCGCAATACCGATGCGCTTGCGAATCCGGAGGCGCTGGCGCATTTTCGTGATCGAACCGAGCTGCAGGAAAGCTAGCGCATGACGATCAACCGGCCGGACCTCGCGGACTGCCCGCCAGTACTGCGAAACGAAGGAGACACATGACTGACGCCCAGACCCTTGGCGAAGTCGTCGCAAAAGGCCGCGTCAGGCCGGAGTGGATCGACTACAACGCGCACATGAACGTTGCCTATTACGTGCTCGCGTTCGACCTCGCTATCGATGCCCTGTGGGAACGACTCGGTATTACCTCCGAGTACATCGAACGCACCCGTGGATCCACGTTTGCGGTTGAGACCCACGTGACCTACCAGCGTGAGCTTTGCGAGAACGATCCCTACTTCGTCACCATGGAGCTGATCGCCTACGACGAGAAGCGCATTCATCAACTGCAGCGGATGTATCACGAAGAGCAGGGCTATCTCGCCGCCACCGCCGAGTGGATGTCGCTGCACGTCGACCTCTCCCGACGCAAAGTCAGCGCCTGGCCGCCAGAGGTGCTGGCCGTACTGGCCGAGATCGCGGCCAGCCAGCCGCCGGCGGACCGGTCAGACGACATCTGCGGACGAATGCGGGTAAAGTCGCCCATCTATCGATTGGCACCTACAGCCTGAGGGGTATGCATGAGCCGCTTCATTGCCGCAATTGATCAGGGCACCAGCAGCAGTCGAACCGTCATTTTTGACGCCGACGGCCGGCCCGTCGAAACCTCACAGCAGGAGTTTCCGCAGATCTATCCGCAGCCCGGCTGGGTGGAGCACGACCCCGAGGCGATTTGGTCATCAGTTGTCGCCGTTACCGCCGGGGCGCTGCAAGCCGCTGGCCTGTCGGCCGGCGATATCGCGTCCATTGGCATCACCAACCAGCGAGAAACGACGGTGGTCTGGCATCGTGACACCGGCACTACGGTTTACAACTCTATCGTCTGGCAGGACCGGCGCACGGCCGATTACTGTCGGTCGCTTCGCG
>CAZFVT010000273.1:0-3530 GCA_964522355.1 uncultured Woeseiaceae bacterium
AAGGGAGAAGCTGTAGTCCGGCATGTGATCGTGCGCTTGATCATCCTTGATGATCTTGCTGATCAAGCGCTTGAACTCCTTGGCGGTGGAGCCGGAGCCGGTTTTCTCTTGCAGGACATCGAGGCCCACGCGCCATTCAGCCTGGCGGCCACAGTGCTTGCGCGCTAGCTCGTAGAGCCGGCGCTCCAAGGGCTTCCTGAGCTGGAAGTATCGCCGGTTCAGAGTCAGGACCTCATTGCCCGCGATGGCGTTGAAGACCCAATCCGATAGAGTGATCTCAAGATCGAGCATGCGGCCTTCGCGCGTCTCCCGCACGACGCGGACGCGATCGATCAGGCTGAAGATATCGATCTGCTCGATCCCTCCAGTGGTGATGTTGGTTTCGATCTGCGTCGATTGCAGGCGTTGCAGAGCCGATTTCAGCGCTGCATAGGCCTGCCCATTGGTCTGGCGGTTCGTGGCTGCCAGAAGATCGAAGGCGGTGAAGCGCAACGTACGGGAGACTTTGCGCCCTTGGTTGAGCGCCGCCATGACCTGGGAGATGCAATAGATCAGCACATCACGGTCATGGACGGTCGCCAGGCCATCCGGCCCAGGGCGTACCCTGACGTAGATATTGCCGCGCTCGTAGCGCCGCTCGCGATGATCAGGCTTGGTGGCCAGGCTGAAGATCGGGTGCTCCATCGAGCCCATGTCGCCCTTAGGCGCAGCATCGAAGATGTCGCAGAGGAAGAAATCACCCTCCTGGTGCCGCAGGGGCAGGAGAGGGGATCGCTCTGCTTTCGATATTTCACCCACCATCAGCTCAGTTTCGATAGATCACACACCTGGGTCAAGATTTTCGATAGTTCACACACTGCTGATTCTGTGGATAACTTCAGCTTCTCGGCTAAATTGTTTCGATATTTTACACACCAATCTTCGATATTTTACACACCAATCTTCGATATTTTACACACCAAGGCATGATTCGCAGGCCCGATTCTTTGTTTTATTTCAATTATTTACGAGTCCGCGCGATTCGCGTAACACTGACTCTAACACTTACATAACACACACTTATGCGCCTTTCTTAAATTGCCCAAACTCACCTACTCAACATCAAGTCCCCAATTTTAGATCCTTCACTCTTCAGCTCGAAAACGACCCCCACAGGCTATCGACGTGCTCACTCCATGCAAGGGGTGGGTCCTCGCCATGCTCAAGCCCTTACGGGCCTTGCGCGTGGCTCCGGTCCCGCTACGCGCCCTTGCACTCCGTTGCGCGCGACGATGTTCTGGAGGGGTCGGCTCCGAGGAAATGTCAGGCCTTCCATCTCTCCAAGGAAACGAGCTGTGGACAAGCGACACTTGTCTATTGCCTCGAGGCAAGGCGGCGATCTACTTTTGTTCTCATGAGCTCTCTCGATCCACCACATCCTGGACAGCGTATCCGGCAGCAATGTCTGGAGCCGCATGGGCTGACCGTGGCAGACGGTGCTCGTGTGTTGGGCGTAACCCGCCAGGCGCTCAACAACGTGGTCAACGGCAAGGCCGGAATCTCCCCGGAAATGGCCATCCGGCTGGTAAAAGCATTCGGCGGGCAGGAAGAGACCTGGCTTCAGTTCCAGCTCGACTATGACCTGGCCCAGGCGCGCAAGCGGGCTCACATGCTCAAGGTTCAGTCGATCGCCGATCGGCCGCAGATCAACCCCGAACCGCGGCTGTTCTAGGCATGCTGGAGCTCGCGCCAATCATCACCCGCCATGCCGCCCTGATGCCAGAGCTTTGCCCTGTGCGGGCCGCCCTAAGCGAGCTGGCCAACGCCGGTATCGAGGCGAGGGGGGCCATCTTCACGCGTCGAGAGGTGGTCGATTTCATCTTGGATCTGGCCGGCTATACCGCCGATCGGCCCCTGACGACGCTGCGCTTCCTGGAACCGTCCTTCGGGGCCGGGGATTTCCTGCTGCCGGCGATCGAGCGTTTGCTGGCCGCTTGGCGGCAAACAAAGCACCGTGGGGATCCGTTTAAGACGCTCGCCGGCTGCATCCGTGCGGTTGAGCTGCACCGGGAGACCTTCGAGGCGACCAGGCAGCGTGTCATCGAGCTCTTGGATGAGGCTGGCCTTGGGACGCAGACCGCGAAAGCGCTCGCCGGCTCATGGCTGATCTACGGTGACTTCCTGCTTGTCGAGCTGGATGGCGCGTTTGATGTCGTGGCTGGCAACCCGCCCTATGTACGCCAGGAGCTGATCCCCGACGCGCTCATGGCCGAGTACCGTGCGCTGTATCGCACTGTCTACGACCGGGCGGACCTCTACGTCCCTTTCATCGAGCGTTCGCTCAAGAGCCTGGTCAACGGCGGCCAGCTCGGCTTCATCTGCGCCGATCGCTGGATGAAAAACCGCTACGGCGGGCCGCTGCGCAAGCTGGTCGCTGACGGGTATCACCTCAAGGTCTACGTCGACATGGTGAACACGCCGGCTTTCCATTCCGACGTGATCGCCTACCCAGCCATCACCATCATTGCCCGCGACAAGCCAGGCCCGACGCGCATCGCGCATCGTCCTGAGATCACCGCTACGGCGCTAGCAGAGCTCAGCGCTGCGCTTGCGGCCGAAACCAAGCCGGAGCCGAGCAGGGCGGTGCGAGAGCTTCAAGGCGTCAGCGCCGGCACCGAGCCCTGGATCCTCGAAGCGCCAGACCAGCTCGCTCTCGTGCGCCGTCTGGAGGCCGCGTTTCCGAGCCTGGAGGAGGCCGGCTGCAAGGTCGGGATCGGCGTGGCGACCGGAGCCGATAAGGCCTTCATTGGGCCTATCGAGGCCCTCGACGTGGAGCCCGATCGCAAGCTGCCGCTCGTCATGACCCGCGACATTCTGGACGGCACCGTCGCCTGGCGCGGCCTTGGGGTGGTCAATCCCTTCGCCGAGAGCGGCGGTCTCGTCAGTCTCGATGATTACCCCCGCCTCCGGCGGCATCTCGAAGCACGCAAGAACGAGATCGCCAAGCGGCACATTGCCCAGAAGGTGCCGGCGAACTGGTACCGAACGATCGACCGGATCTATCCGGCGATCGCCGCCAAACCCAAGCTGCTGATCCCCGACATCAAAGGCGAGGCGCACATCGTCTATGAGGACGGCCGGCTCTACCCCCACCACAACCTCTACTTCATCACCTCGGACATCTGGGACCTGAAGGCGCTCCAGGCGGTGCTGCTCTCTGGCATCGCCAAGTTGTTCGTGTCGATCTACTCGACCCGGATGCGGGGCGGCTACCTCCGGTTCCAGGCGCAGTATTTGCGGCGGATCCGGGTGCCGCACTGGCACCAGGTGCCGGCACCGCTCAAGAAGCGGCTCGTGCAGGCGGCAGAGCGCCAGGACGTGGCGGCCTGCAACCAGGCCGTCTTTGCCCTCTACGAGCTCACGCAAGCGGAGCGCGCAGCTCTGGGAGGCAACGGCAAGGGATAATGGCGCTCGATCTGGCCGACTACGAACGCAAAGCTCAGGAAGCCATCATGGCCTTCTGGGGCAACCGCGAAAAGGCCAGGCAGAAG
>CAZFVT010000273.1:3540-5049 GCA_964522355.1 uncultured Woeseiaceae bacterium
CGAGCGGGCAGGGGTGACTGCCGGCAAGAACATGGACGGCTTCATTGCCCTGGTGATCGACCTCATCCGAGCCAACGGCCTCGCCCATGCCCAGATCCACCAGCAGCGGGCGTTACTGACCCTGCCGGGCTTCTTTCGGCCGACAAAGCTCTGGGACCTGGTGGTGATCAACGAGGGCCGGCTGGTCGCCGCGATCGAGCTCAAGAGCCAGGTCGGCCCGTCCTTCGGCAACAACTTCAACAACCGGACCGAGGAGGCGATCGGCACGGCGCACGATTTCTGGACGGCCTACCGGGAAGGAGCTTTTGGCCAGCACCCGCGGCCCTTCATCGGCTGGCTGATGATGGTTGAGGATGCGCCGGCTTCGCGCCGGGCTGTGCGCGACCGCTCGCCGCATTTCCCCGTCTTCGCCGAGTTCAAGGGCGCTTCCTACCTCAAGCGCTACGACATCCTGTGCCAGCGCCTGGTGCAGGAGCAGCTCTACACCACGGCTTCCGTCATTGCCTCGCCGCGCGATGCCGTCACAGACGGGACCTATGCAGACCTGTCGGAAATGACCAGCCTCAAGACCTTCGTCACCGCACTGGCCGGCCACACCGCCGCCGAGGCCGCCCGGTGAGGGCGAAGGTGGTGGTGCCGCCACTCGGGGTCCGCCGATACATCTCCAGGTCCATCCGGTCAGAAGACCTGGCTGTCTCTACGTCCGCGGCCCCTATGGGCCGCCCGGAGAGGGCAACCGTGCGCGCGCAGCGGCACCACCGCCCCGGTATGTAGGATGTCGAGTTCTGATCCGCAAGACCCTAGTTGCCGCTAGCTTTGGCGGCCGTCTGGCAGGCAATTTGGCTGACGGCCAGACCGGAGTATGAATGCCCTATGTATCTGTACATAGGTCTTGATCACCTGAGTATAGTAACACATATACATCACCGGACAGGCAGTCGTATGGAAATGTCAGGTGGAGAAGGGGCCTAAGATGGCCTTTGACGTTGCTGCAAAGTGGGGGAAACCGGTAGCCGAGCGCGGTTTCGCGCAGGTACCTAACTACTTGCTGCTACTCAATCAATTTGTGGATGAGGATGAGCGGCTCTCGCCGGTCGAGTTGTTGGTCCTGATCCAGCTCGTGGGAACGTGGTGGCGGCGCGGTGAACTTCCATTTCCCTCCATGCGCACCCTGGCGCTTCGATGCGGTGTTTCAGAGCGCCAGATTCAGCGAGCAATCAAACGTTTGATCGATAGAGGGCTCCTCAAGAAGGTGAAGAGGAGAACCAAGGGTATCATCTCTTCAAACGCTTACGATCTGGAACCACTTGTGGAGCTGCTCAATGAGATCCCAAGGCACTTCGAGAACATATACCCGCGCGGCGTCGAGCGACCTACTGGGCAGCGGGCAAAGCTGCCCAGTAGCGAAAGTGGGTAGATAGTCGGAGTACCAAGTGTGGACTCAACCCCACATCCGCTGGAGCGAGCAATCGACCAAGATGGACGCCTTCGGGTTCATCTGCTGCCTAT
>CAZFVT010000274.1:0-5038 GCA_964522355.1 uncultured Woeseiaceae bacterium
ACGCTGCTCGCACGAACACACAACACGCAAAGGGGGAGCCTGCGATGCCGGACTATCAGTTAATCATTAACGGCCAAAAAGTCGATTCATCCAACGAGTTCGACGTTCTGAACCCGGCGACGGAAAAAGTCGCCGCGACCTGCGCGCAGGGCAGCGTCGAGGATCTCGACCGTGCCGTCGCGGCCGCTGAAGAAGCCTTCCCGGCCTGGTCGTCGCGCCCGGACAGCGATCGCGTCGATGCGCTGAACAAGATTGCAGATCTCCTGGAAGCGAACGCCGGCGAGCTCGCCGCGCTGGTCACCGCTGAACAGGGCAAGACCCAGTCGGGTCCCGGCGCCAATTTCGAGGCGGGCGGGGCGGTTGCGTGGACGCGTGTAACGGCAGGCCTTGAGCTGCCCGTCGAAACTGTGCCCGATGAAGGCAACCAGATCGAGATTCACCGCCGGCCGCTGGGCGTTGTCGCCTCCATTACGCCCTGGAACTGGCCGCTTATGATTGCCGTCTGGCACGTCATGCCCGCCATTCGCGTAGGCTGCACGGTGGTTATCAAGCCTTCGCCCTACACGCCGCTGTCGACGATCCGGCTGGTCGATCTTATGAACGAGGTTCTGCCGCCGGGTGTCATCAACGTCGTCACAGGGGATGCCGAGGTGGGCGATCGCATGACCAGCCATCCCGGCGTCGCCAAAGTTGTGTTCACTGGATCCTCCGCAACCGGGCGCCGGGTAATGGAGAGTGCGTCCCCGACCCTGAAGAAGCTGACGCTTGAACTTGGCGGCAACGACGCAGGCATCGTACTGCCGGGCACCGATATAAAGCCGCTGCTCGAGTCGCTGTTCTGGGCTTCATTTGTGAATGCTGGCCAAACCTGTTCCTGCCTGAAACGCCTTTACGTGCACGAAGACGATTATGAGGACCTTTGCGAGAAATTCGCCGCCTTTGTCTCGAGGATGCCAGTCGGTGACGGCATGAATCCGGACAACCTCATCGGCCCGTTGTCGAACAAAATGCAGTACGACATTGTGTGCAATCTCGTCGAGGGCGCAGTTGCGGCCGGCGGTCGAGTGCTCACCGGCGGTGCACCGACTGAGGGCGACGGCTATTTCTACCCGCTGACCTTGATCGCCGATGCCACTCACGACATGGAGCTGGTAACGCGCGAACAGTTTGGCCCGGCCTTGCCGATCGTCAAGTACAGTGATCTAGAGGAAGCTATCGAGTTGGCAAACGGCCTCGATGTGGGCCTCGGCGGTTCGGCCTGGAGTAACGATGTCGCCGCGGCAACCGAGGTGGCAACGCGATTGGAATGCGGAACAACCTGGGTAAACCAGCACGCGGTGCTGCACCCGATGGCGCCGATGTGCGGAGTCAAGCAGTCCGGGGTGGGCGTGGAGTTTGGCGCCGAGGGCCTGAAGGAATACACCTCCATCCAGGCGGTGTTCGTGCCCAAGGCGAGTTAACCAAAGGGTTCTTCAGTTGAGTGGGGAGCTGGCCTTCCCGCGCAGCTTCAGGCCTCGCCAGATGCCGTAAAGGCTGATCAGGAGCCAGAACAGCTCGATCGCGAAGGCGCTCGCGTTGAACTCGTAGACCAGCGACACCAGGATTCCCGCTGCGCCGATCGCGTTCGCCGCGGAGAAGCGGACGGATTCGGCGGGCAGCCGCCCGGTTTGCAGCAACAGGTAGGCAATCACGATCGTCAGCGCGCCAAGCCCGCCCACGATGTTCGGCCAGCTCACGCTCATTGCCCGGCGAGGTTCGACAGCGCCATCATGGCGCGCTCGGCATCTCCGGCGGGTACGAAGATGTGATCATGGTAGAACGCCGCGATGACGTTGGCGCTGACGTCGTGTTCTGCAAGCGCGGCAGAGAACGCCGCCGTCAGCCCAACAGCACTAAGACTCGAATGGACTTGAAGTGTGATTCGCCTAAAGACTTCCTCGTAGTCCAGCCCCTGAGTATCGGCGACGCTGCGTCTCACAACAAAGGTCATCCCCTCAGTTTCCATGAAGGTGCCCAGCGGTTGCCACTCAGGATGATCGCCATACCCTGCGTTCGCAGAGACGAACACATACTCTTCAGGGTCCAGCACCGGATCGGCAGCTCGGAGCAGGTAGTCCAGATCTGTGGATCCGCTCAATTGTAAGAACCTTCGTTCAGAAGTTGGGCCGAGACCCTGTAAGTCCACTGTCTCGAAGCAGACGCTGGGCTATCGATCAATGGCAGGTTCATCGGCTACCTCCTCGCTTCTGGATTCGACAATACTCGCCTCCAGTTCGGCCGCCTCAGCGCGCCTGTCCAGCCGCGCGATGGTCTCAGCAACCGGTACCGCTTCCTCTTGCCGGCCTGCTGCGATGAGCGTTTCCGCCTGCGACTGCAGTATCTGAAGGTTAAAGGGTTGCTGATAGGCCGCGGCGTCGAGCATCTCGACGGCCTTTTCATGATTCAGTTCGGCCACGAGATAGCTCTGTGCATTCAGGTAGTAGACTTCCGGGCTCTGATCGTCGAGCTTCCACGCTGCGACCAGTAACCTCCGTGCGTTTTGCGCCGCAGACTGCTTTGCCGCCAGATCATCTGCATCTCGTGCCCTCTCGATCCAGAAGCGGCCCAGCGCAATCTTCGCCTCGATGCTCTCCGGCGATTGTTCTACGGCAGCTTCAAACTGAGTCTTTGCGGCCTGCATGTCGCCTTCCTGAAGGAACAGCTTCCCGCGCAGCATTCTGGCTCTCGAAGCCAGGTTCTCGTCGGTTGCAGCGATACCGATCCAGCGCCTGGCGGCTTCCGTCTCTTTGTTGTGCAGCGCCTGTTCGGCAAGTAGCAAAGAGATTTCCTCCCGCGACACGTCTGATCTGCTTACGGAGTATTCGGAGAACGCGCTCGACGCATCGATCTGGAAAATTCTGCAGCAGGTTTGGTTATGCCCTTTTAGAGTAGACACGAGCTTGTCGGGTTCGATACCCGTTGTTCTGTAGAGCGCCGTTGCCTCGTCCATGCCGGAGTCGACGAGACCTCGATAATGGCGCAGTAGCGTGATCACCGAGTGTTCTCGCGACAGTACGCTGACCAGGTAGTGCACCAGCACCCAGGTCTGGCCGACATAGCGGCTATACATTTCGCGGTTAAAATCCCCTTCCTTGCGATCCGTCAGCAATCGGTCGGCGCTGAGCCAGAACCGGTAGGCCATGGCATCGGTCAGATGGGCAGGGCGATTACCGTAGGTTACTTCGTCGGCAGTCCATGACGTTCCTGCCAGGTAGTTCGCGAGCCCCTGCCGTACCCAATGAATGCTTGCGTGATCATCGGAATACAGGACCAGACGCTCGGCATACTCGCGAAGCAGAAAACTCAGTTCGTTGAAAGCCGGCCAGTCCCGGATTACAAAACTGTGGGTCCGGAAGTCGGTTCGCTGCGAGACGATGGATGAGCTCTTGAGTCCAACGGCCTTCATCTCGGATTTCTTGTCGACCAGGATGATCCTGAACGGTCGAGCTGGTCGGGACTCAGGCAACTGAAAAAGGCGTGGTGCAGTCTCGCTGAGAATATACAGGCCGCTCAGAATAGCGTTGGCGTCGTGGTAATCCCCGTAGGTGTACACCGTGTGCCCGTCCGCGGTCAGACGAATCCAGTCCTGATCTTCCAGATTCTTGGCTTGCGCTGTCGCAATCACCGCCAGGCAACTTACCAACGCCGCCAGAAGCCTGAGACTTAAACGCATTGCCCGACGCTCCCCGATTGTCAGCCATGGACCCCTGTTCGGCCTAGCATAACCTGTTGGGCGGATGATCGCGTCGAATCAAATCTGCGCGGTAATCCTGCCCAGTTTCTCGGTCAGGATCGGGTTCTCCCGGTAATCAATCGGGATGACGACCAGGCTGGGTCCGTCTTCGGCCAGCGCCTTGTCGAGAGTGTCACGAAGATTTGCGCTTTTTGTCACGTGGTGCCCGTTCCAGCCGAAGGATTCGGCCAGCAGCATCCAGTCCGGGTTGCCGAAGCCTAGGTCGGTGTGATGCCCGAAATGCGTGTCCTGTTTCCAGGCAATGAGTCCGTAGGCTTTGTCCTCCCAGACCATGGCGGTCAGCTTGCAGTTGAAGCGCCGTGCCGTTTCCATTTCCTGGACGTTCATCAGGAAGCCGGCGTCGCCACAGATAGCGAGCACCCGCCGGTCCGGATACACCAGGCTCGCCGCGACCGCGCCGGGCAGTGCGAATCCCATCGAGCAGAAGCCGTTCGGGATCAGGCAGGTGTTGGGCTCGTGGCACTGGTAGTGGCGCGCAATCCACATCTTGTGGGCGCCGACGTCCGACAGGAGTATGTCGTGCGGCCCCATGACCTGGCGTGCGTCCCAAAGAGCTTTCTGCGGGCGGATGCTGCCTTCGGTCTCGTCGTCCTTGTGCTCGGCGAAATCCGCGGACATGTCCTCGCGCACGGCGCGCTGCACGCCGAAATCAAAGTCAAAGCCGTCCTCGGTCTTCACGCGCTCGTTGATCATCCACAGCGTATGGGCCAGGTCGCCGATCAGCTCGGTTTCCGGCAGGTAGTGTTCGTCGATTTCAGCAGCCAGGAAATCGGCATGAATAATTCGTTTGTCGCCATTCGCGTTCCAGAGACTCGGGTGGTACTCGACCATGTCAAAACCGAGCGCGATCACCAGGTCGGCATCGTCGATCGCCAGGTTGACGCGGTCCTTGGAGCCGAGTCCGACCGTGTACAGGCGGTAGTCCGAATCAATGTCGACGCAGCCCTTCGCCATAAACGTGCTGATGACGCCAATGCCGGTTGCCTCGCAAAGAATGCGCAGCTGCTTGCTCGCGCGTTTTCGGATGCAGCCGTTGCCGGCCAGGATGATCGGTTTCTTCGCGGCACGTACGGCCGCATAGGCCTGGTCCACGATCTTGTCGTCCGGTACCGAGCGGCGGAAGCGCCTCGGCGGAATGGGCGTCGCGTCTTCGTCTGCGTTGCTCGCTGCCACGTCCTCGGGCAGTTCGATATGCACCGCGCCGGGCTTCTCCGTACGCGCAAGCCGCACGGCTTTGCGCACGAT
>CAZFVT010000275.1:0-5032 GCA_964522355.1 uncultured Woeseiaceae bacterium
AAACGGATTGGGGCCACTGCCTCGCGGATAGGCGCTGAACACGTAACCGTCGTCGGTTGGTTCAATCTGCATGAACTCGAAGAAGGCGACGGCGTCATCACTGACCGTCACGCTGGAGCCGAACGCGTGGTCCCAGGTTGCCAAGGTCCAGTGCTCAGTCGTGCTGCCATCGGCGGAAACCCAGCAGCCGGCCAGCCAGTCGAGACCGGTCGACGGGGTTTGCGCGATCGTGCCGCAGGCGACGCTGAGTATCGCCACAGGCAGCAGCAGGCTTGTCTTCCTCATGGCGCTCAGTTCAAGCATGCCTAGGGCCACCGCCCTACGTTTGCGGTCCCCGTTCCGTAGAGCTGCTCCGTCTTCGCGTAAATCACCGCAAACGCTAGTGAGGAGGACAGCAGCGCGATGAGCGGCACATGCTCGGTCCACGGCACGCTTTCTTCCATGAGGTGATTGAGCAGGACAACCGAGAGCTCGCCCACCAGCACGAGGGAATTGAGAAGAACCAGCGCCAGGATCAGCCAGGCAGGGATCTTGGCCCAGAGCATCGCAAGCCCCCCTTTCCAGCCGTTCGGCAGTACAAAGGCAGCAATCTCATAGCCGAGAATCAAGGTTGCAACCGGCACGGCCAGGATCTGTATCAGGAACAAGCCGGTCAGGTCAGCACCGGTAAAGCTACCGCCCGTAAAGACGACCATCAGGGTAACCAGGCTGCTCAGGATTATGAGTCCGAGCAGGAACAGGGTAGAGAAGAGTACAAGCTTTTTCATGGAGCTCTGGGTGGTGGGGCGCGAGGCGCAATTGTCGCCAATGCGCCGCCGGATGTCAGTCGCGTTCTCGCGGAGGCGTGCCGGATTGTCCGGCGAAAAGCTGGCGGACCGTGTCTATCGTATCGGCCTCCAGGCTCGTCTTGTCCTTTCGATAGCGCTTTACCCGTGCAAAGCGCAGCGCCATACCCGCCGGGTACTGCGGGCTGGCCTGGATATCGTTGAAGGCAATCTCGACGACCAGCGACGGTTCGACGAACACGACGTGGTCTTCGCGGCTGGATTCGATGGCGAGCAGCGCCTTCGTCTGCCAGGTCAGCAGCTTGTCGGTCAGACCCTTGAAGGTCTTGCCGAGCATGACGAACTCCCCGGTCTCCGGGTCGCGGGCGCCGAGGTGCAGGTTCGACAACCAACCCTTGCGTCGGCCCGAACCCCATTCTGCGGCAAGCACGACCAGGTCAAGGGTGTGGGCCTGCTTGATCTTCAGCCACTCGCCGCCGCGACTCCCGGCGGCATAGGGGCTTGCCAGCGCTTTCGCCATCAGGCCCTCATGACCCCGTTCAAACGCCTGGGACAGAAAAGCGGCCGCTTCATCGCGATCGGCGGTCACGAGCCTCTCGACAAGCACCTCCTCGTCGGAGATCGCCGCCATTCGCCCGACGCGGGCTTCGTACTCGCTGTCGATGAGCGCCTCACCGTCGAGGTAAAGGCAGTCGAAGAAGAAGACGCTAAGCGGCAGCTTCTCGCGCATCTCTGCAACATTGCTTCTTCGCCCAAAGCGTCGCATCGTCACCTGGAAGGGCAGCGGTCGACCGGACTTGTCGAGCGCAATCACTTCGCCATCAAGAATGATGGAGTCCACCGGTAATACGAGGGCCGCCTCGACCACCTCCGGGACGCTGGCTGTCACCTCGTTCAGTGCACGAGAGTAAACCCGAACCTCTTTGCCCTGCTTGTGGACCTGCACGCGCGCGCCGTCGAGCTTGATCTCAAGTGCCGCCGTGCCGTGCGCATCCATTGCGTCGTCGATCCCCTCCGCCGGCTGGGCCAGCATCGGTTTGACGGGCTTGAGCGGTTCCAGGCGAAACTGCTCGAGACCGGCGGCGCCGTCGCGGAACGCCACCTCGGCGACCAGCGCCGAGTCGGCCTCCAGCATCACGGCACGGCGAAGGTCTGTGGCCGGGAGCCCGGTCGCATCGGCCAGCGCGTCGACCAGCACGGCCTCCAGCGCACCCTGGCGGAGCTCGCCCAGGATCAGCCGCTGCAGTAAGTCGCGTTCTTCCGGAGCGATATCCGCGAAGAGGTTCGCCAGTTCGCTGCGGCGAGCCTCCTTCGATCCCTTTCCTGAGACCTCCGCAATTCGAGTGAACGCGGCGTCAACCTCGACGAGGTCCTGCGAAGCGGGCTGGTCGGCCGTCGCAACCTCAATCTCCCGGAGCAGCGCGTAGCCGACGCCAATCTTGCCCTGTGGCAAGACCCCGGACAGGTAGTTGACGATCAGGCGAATCTCACCGGCTGGCGCGCTGGCCAGGCACTCGCTGAGAATCGCGCGCTTCTTCAGGCGGCTGCGGGTCGCGGCGACGCCGCTGGACACCTGCACCAGCTCGGCAAGCTTCATCGGCCTGGCCTACCTCGGCAGGACCTGCGGATCGCCCTCGAGGGTGTAAAGCTCGACGTCGCGGATATCCATGCCGCCCAAAGCGGCCCGCCAGGTGGCCATGTGCGGCGTGGCGAAGTGTGCCTTCAGCGCCTCGGCGTCGTCCCAGCGCTCGACCACCCGCATCAGGGTCGGGTCGAACATGTCGAAGCCGTAAGCGTATTCCTGGCAACCATCTTCATCCCGACTCGCCATGACCATGGCCTCGGCCGCTTCGCGCAGCCTGTCGACATCCTTTTCGGCAACGCGTGCCGTTCCGTAAACCATCAGCATGTTGTGTTCCTCGTGGGTACCGCGCGTTAGGGCGGCAGGTTCTCGAGCAGAAAGCGCTTGGTGTTTTCACCCATGACGGCGCGCACCTGGTCTTCGCTCAGGCCGGCATTGAGCAGCGCGTCGGTGAGCACCGCCAGTTCACTGGCATCGAATCGCACCGCGGTCGAACCGTCGTAATCGGAGCCCAGGGTCACGTGCTCGACACCCAGCAGCTCCACGGCGTAGACGATCGAGCGGGCGACGCCTTCCGGCGTGTCGTCGCAGACGGCGGCATCCCAGAAGCCGATGCCGATCAGCCCGCCCGCTTCGGTGATCCGCTGCATCAGGTCATCGTCAAAGTTTCGCGGCGTATCGCAAACGCCCTTGACGCCGCCGTGCGACAGGATGACGGGCCGGGACGTCAGGCTCAGCACGTCCTCAACCATGCGCGGCGAAGAGTGCGCGACGTCAATAATCATCTCGAGGTCGTCAGCGCGCTGAATCACCTGGCGACCGAAGTCCGTAAGGCCGTCGCCCGATGTCCCATGCAGCGAGCCGCCCAGCTCGTTGTCGAAAAAGTGCGTCAGGCCGACGATGCGCAGGCCCTGCTCGAACAGTCGATCCAGGTTCTCGATGTCGCCTTCGAGCGGGTGCGCACCTTCAATCAGGTAGATCGCGCCAATCGGTCGCTCACCGGCCTCCCGACGCCGCACCAGGTCGGCGAGTTCGCGCCGGTTGGTGATGAACTCGAGCTGGCTCTGGCTGGCGTACTCCTTGAGTCTTTCGAGCTGGAACACGGCGCGTTCGTAGATGCTCGACCAGGTGTCTGTCGGCCAGAAAGAGAGAACCGCCAGCAGCGTAATGTTGTCGCGGGCTTCGGTTTCGTTCTTATCGTAATTCTGCCCGGCAGGACTCTTGGTTGTTGCACTGAAAATCTGTAGTGCGACGTTGCCCTCGTCGAGACGGGGCACGTCCATGTGACCAATGTCCGAGCGTGCCAGGAAATCCCGCTTCCAGAGCATCGAGTCAGTGTGCAGGTCCGCCACGAAAAGGGTCTCGTGCAAACGCCGGGCACGTTCGCTGACCACGTAGGGCGCATGCGGCAGATTGGCGTTGCGCTGGTCTTCAACGGCGCCGGGCAGCACGAAGTGAATGAAGGCGACGGCGGCGAGCAGAACCGCCGCGGTTACGAGGCCGGCCTTTTTCATGGGAACTCCGAAGGGCAGGCTGAGGATGCTATTGCATTCGTCAGGCCGCGACCAGCCGCTTCGCTGGCGGGCCCGCGCCGCCACGCCTATGATGCTCTGACCACGATTCAATACTGAACGTTGCCGCAGGCCGCGCCAGAGGAGTCCTCATCAACGTCGTTCCCGCCATTCTGCTCATCCTGGCCGTCTGCAGCGGGTCATTCGTCCTCGCGGACGAAACGATCGGGCCGGAGGCAGAATTCCACATGGCCAGGCTGAAGTACGCCGGAGGCTGGGCTGGCCGCTGGCGGCCGTGGTGGGCGATTGACTATCCCGACGCCGAGTATCACTTCACCCGTGGACTTCGGCGCCTGACGGGCCTCGACGTCGCGGGCGACAGCCGGCATCTCGAACTGACTGACAGCCGCATCTTTGACTACCCGTGGCTGTTCGTGCAGCAGCCGGGGCACTGGGAGTTAACCGATGTCGAGATCGCCCGGCTCCGGGAGTACGTCGCCCGCGGCGGTTTCCTGGTCGTCGATGACTTCCACGGCGAATGGGACTGGGCCGTATTCCTCGAGGTCATGCATCGAGCGTTTCCGGAGTGGCGCGTTCAGCCGCTGGCGGTCGATCACACCCTGATGAGCGTGATGTTCGACCTCGACCAGGACACCCAGATACCCGGGCGCCGACATCTTTATCGGGATGCCAGCGGCGGCATTTCGGCGCAGCTCGCCGGGCCCGCGGCCTGGTACGCCATTCACGACGATGCCGGCCGCCTCGTGGTTGCGATCAACTTCAACATGGACATGGGCGATGCCTGGGAACATGCCGACGATCCCGTCTATCCGGAGCCGATGACGGCGCTGGCCTATCGGTTTGCCGTTAACTACGTCATCTATGCGCTAACTCACTAGCCACCCGCAGAGGGTTTCAGCCGGCCCATAGCTGCGTCAGAGCCGGGCTCAAGATCCTCATTTACTCAATGTAAACTGCGGTCTTTCGCCCGTCTCTTCCTTGCTCTGCATCCACCTGAAACCCTCTGCGGGCGGCTAGGCCAGGATTGAGCATTTTCCTGCAGGCAAAAAAAAACCCGGTCGGCCAGGGAATAGCCTACCGGGCATCAGCGCCGGGGGAGCGTTGGAGAAATGGTCTTACAAAAATCTGTTCGT
>CAZFVT010000276.1:0-5030 GCA_964522355.1 uncultured Woeseiaceae bacterium
AACGAAGACTTCTATTTTTCCTCGCCGCTGCATTACCTCCCTGACCTTGCCGGGCCGCAACTGGATAAACTGCGCAAGCGATTCATTCTTCTGCCGAGCGGCGAAGGGCAGTGGGAAGACATCGGCGAATCCTGGCGGCTGGCAAACCTGCTCGGCCGGAAGGGCATTCCCAATCGCGTCGATTCCTGGGGCACCGGCTGGAAGCACGACTGGGAAACCTGGCGAGCAATGTTGCCAAAATACCTCGACGAGATGGTCTAGCTGCCGCTCCTACGGCTTGTTCCGGCGCTTCCGGACTATTTAATCCGCTTCAGCAGCACAGGCTTCGAGCACGCGCTCAGCACTTTGTCCGCGACGGAACCGAAGGCCCAGCGGGCAATGCCCGAACGCCCGTGGGTGGTCATCGCGAGCAGATCGTACTGTGGTTCGTTGGCAACCCTCAGAATGACTTCGGCGGCGTTGCCGTGTTCGACGCGAACCTCAACGTCAGCGCCGGCTGTCGTCAGCTGATCGAATGGCCCGCGGAACCATTCGGCAACGTCGGCCTGCCGCTGCTCGCGCCGCTTGCTGCGCAGCTCATCGGTGTCCGTGGGATCGTCAAAGTCCACGAACAGCAACGTCACCTTTGTGTCACCACTGTCGATAAGCCCGAGCAAAGGCGGTATGACTTCAGCAGCATTATCCGAAGCGTCGAGCGGCACAAGCACTCGCCGGGGAGGCATGTTGGCCTCCTCGGTCGGATCAACCATCATCAGCGGAGACGGGCACTCGCGCATAACACGCTCCGCCACGCTGCCGCGGGTGAACTGTCCCGTGCCCGAACGGCCATGCGTTGTCATCATCACCAGGTCCGGGCGGTTGCTGCCAATGTAATCGAGCAGGGCCGAGGCGGCGTCCGGTGCAGCCTCGCTGTGTTGCGCAACCGCCAGGCCTTCCGACTCTAATCGTGATGCGGTGGCTTCAATCTCCGAATCATCGTCTGCTTCCGACGTCGCCACGTGCACCATCGTGATCTTGCAGCCGGAGCCGAGTACCGATCCGGCGGCTTTCGCAATGCGTCCCGAAAGTTCGGAGCCATCGTGCGGAATCACAACCGAGCTTATCTTGTCAGCCATATCCTTGAATCCTCTATAACTCTCAGCAGGAGACCCGTCGATTCTCAAGGGCGCTATGAACGGGGAGTGCCTGAGGTTCAGCATGAAGCCAGACAGCGCCCCTCAACGCCATCGCCTGCCCGCGGCCGATAATTATACCTTTGGCTGGTATCCATGAACCGAACCGCCAGTCTGATTTTCTCGATGGAATCCGTCGGTTCTACGGCAGGGTCCGGACGCTCAGCGAAAAGGGCGAGGCAGTAGCTTACTCTGCGATCGCGATGCACAGCCGTCGTTGAAGACGATCGAAACGGGACCGGGTGATCAGCCTTATCGGCGTCCTTTGGAGGTACGACGCCGGCTTTGCGCAGCGCGCTCGGTCAATCGATAACGTTCTGGCCGCCGTCATCGAGTTTCTTGGGGCGAGTCCAGTATCGAAACTGCGGCATCCACTCGGCTTCACCAATGCCGGCGAGGCCCAGCAGGTTCCAGGCCGAGCAGTAAAGGTCGCCCGGACCAAAGATCCCGGAGTTCATGCGGTAGACCTTGTCGCCGTCGAGCCGATAGGCCACCGCGCCCGGCATATTGTCCTGCCCGGGCATCGCCGTCTGTTCCTTGATGTATTCACCGCCGCCGTGGGACGCCATACGGAATCGCCAGCCGCGTGAATTGGCGAAGGCCTGTTGGGTCAGCGGGTCGTCTTTCGACACCACAACCAGCGACAGTGCGGATTCGAGATGCGGCACGAAGCCGTTGAAACCGTCGCCCCACAGCGTGCAGTAACGGCAGCCCTGGCCCATGTTGTGAATCATCAGCAGTCGATCTTTGCCGGCGAACAGGTCTTTCAGCGTGACTTCGCCGTCCACCGTCTTGAACGTGTAATTCGGGACTTCCTCACCCTTGCTTTCTTTTTTCAGCGCGTTGAGCTTGTTGGTCAGTTCATAGAGCTGCATCTCCAGCTCGGCGATTTCCTGGCTCATCGGGTTCCCCTCTATTTTGGTCCTTACTCCGCGTAAATGTGCAGGTCTGATGCCACTGCGTTGCCCATATCGATGGTCTTTTGCAGGTCCGGATGGCGCAGCATCACGAAGCCGTCGGACAGGATCGTCTGCTTCCAGTTGCGCCGCGGCGTGCCGGGCGGCAACAGGGTGTTCCAAACGACGTGCTCACCGTACTTTGTGTTCAGTTCATCGGCGCCCTCATAGCGCGTTATCCGGCCGACGCCGCGGGCGCGCTTGTAGATGGCGACGACGTTGTACCTGCGTTCGATGTCGGTGCCGAGCGTCTTTTTCGTCATCGCCGAGGCCCAGGCGCGAAACGGATCAAAATCGCAGGCGAACTTCATCATGTCCACGTGATGCGCGCCGGGCGGTCGGGCGCCAATCTCGCCGAACACAACTTCGCCATCGGACTTTCTGTACCACTCCATGTGAGTGAAGCCGTTTTGGAAATTGAGTGCTTCGTTGACGGCGTAGCCCATACGAATGCCGTCCGCGAGCTTTGGATCGTCGACGTCCTTCAACGCAATCGCCTGCGGGCTGATCCACTCGTTCGTGCGGGCAATGAGCGGTCGCGGATCATAGATGTGCACGTTGTAGTAATGAATCTTGCCGTCGATGGTGATCGTGTCGAAGGTGTACTCCTCGCCGTCGATAAACTCCTCGACGCTGACCATCGGCACATGGCGCAGTCGCGGCAGGACGTCGCGCAGCTCATCGGCATCGTTGACTCGATAGGTGTCGGCCGAACCGGCGCCGGCAATCGGTTTGAGGATTAGCGGGAAGCCAATCTTCTCAGCCGCTTCCCAGCATTGCTGAACGCTTTCAGCGGCGACGTGCCGCGGCGTGCGGATGCCGGCGGCGTCCAGCGCGACTTTCATGGCTTCCTTGTCGCGGAAGCGGTGGGCTTCTTCGACGCTCATGCCGGGCACGCCGAAATACGCACGCAGCTCGGCGGCCAGCATGATGCCCGGCTCCCACAGGCACTCGATCAGGTCGAGCGAACGCTCGCCCAGCGCTTCTTCGAGCGCGGCTATCACCTGGCCCGTGTCCCAGAGGGACCGGACTTCGACGTAGTGCGCCAGCGAGCGCTTGGCCATCTCCGGCAGCGAGCCGGTCGGCGAGTCGCCAATGCCGATAACCGTGACGCCGCATTCGGCCAATCCTCGGGCGTATTCGGGCATGTCGGCCGGATAGCCGGGTGATAACATCAGGACGTTCATAACGATAAGACCAAGTTCGGCATTCTTGAAGAGCCGACCAGCATAGCACTCCCGCCAACACGGACCCGCAACGTGCCCAAGTCGCAGACGCTTAAAATCTGCCTGGCCAGCTCTGAGCTGGCGCCGCTGGCCAAGACCGGCGGACTCGCCGACGTCAGCGCCGCGCTCGGTGCCGAGCTGCACCGATCCGGGCACGAACTGAAGGTCGTGCTGCCGCGCTACTCCAGCATCGACGAAACCGGGCTCGACGTGCGGCTCGTCGATGAGCTTGGCGGCCTCTCCATCCGTGCTGGCGGGCAGGTCATCGACTACTCGATTGTTCGGGCGAACCTGCCCGGTTCCGGTCTGCCCCTGTACCTTGTCGACTGTCCCCGGTTCTTTCAACGCGGCGCGCTCTATACCAATGACGGCGATGAGTTCCTGCGCTTCGTCCTGTTGTCGAGGGCGGCCCTGGAGTTGTGTCAGCGTCTGAAGTTCGCACCCGACATCTTCCACTGCAACGACTGGCAGACTTCGCTGATCCCGCTCTACCTCAAGACCACCTACGCCTGGGATCAGCTCTTCGCCAATACCCGTTCGGTGCTTACCATTCACAACATTGGCTACCAAGGCATGTTCCCGGGGCCGGTATTGCCGGAGCTGGGTCTCGACGGTGCCGAGCACCATCTGCATCAGGATGACCTCAAGGACGGGGTCATCAACTTCCTCAAGACCGGCATTCTTTACGCCGACGCGATTACGACCGTGAGCCCGACTTATGCCCGGGAAATCATGGGAGACGATTACGGCATGGGTCTGAACCACCTGCTGCGCGAGCGCATGTCATCCGTCTTCGGCATCCTGAACGGCGTCGACTACGGGGAGTGGAACCCGGAGACCGATACCCTGATACCTGCGAACTACTCGGCTGAAGACCTGAGCGGTAAACGCGAGTGCAAGCGCGTACTGATGCAGGAGCTCGGGCTCGATCCGATCGTCGAACGGCCGCTGGTCGGCCTCGTTAGTCGCCTGGCTGGGCAGAAGGGCATCGACCTCATCGAGGAGGTGATGCCGCGGTTCCTCGGTCAGCGCGACATGGCCTTCGCGGTGCTGGGCAGCGGTGAGTCGACGTATGAGGCGTTCTTCGAGCGGCTGCAATCGGTGTATCGCGATCGCGTCTGTTACTACCGCGGCTTCTCCAACAAGCTTGCACACATGATCGAGGCCGGCAGCGACATGTTCCTGATGCCCTCGCTCTATGAACCCTGCGGGCTGAACCAGATGTACAGCCTGAAGTACGGCACCGTACCCGTCGTCCGGGAAACCGGCGGCCTCGCGGACTCCGTCAGGCAGGTTAATCCGGCCACGGGCACCGGCGATGGCGTGCTGTTTCGCGACTACAACGCGGACGGTCTCGCCTGGGCCCTGCACCATTCGCTGGAGCTCTTCGCGAACGGGCCGCTGTGGAAACGCATCATGCTAAACGGCATGGCCAAGGACTTCTCCTGGAAGCAGCAGGTCGGCCTCTACGTTGAACTGTTTGAGCGGCTCACCGGCCGCCAGCCTTAAGAGTTTTTTATGAACATCATTTTCGTTGAACCGGGTTTTCCCTATAACCAGCGCGAGTTCGTCCGCGGCCTGCACTACGCCGGCGCCAACGTGCTCGGCATCGGTGAGCGGCCGGCGAACCATCTCGACAACGACCTCAAGAGCTGGCTCAGCGACTACGTGCAGAT
>CAZFVT010000277.1:0-5023 GCA_964522355.1 uncultured Woeseiaceae bacterium
CGAAATCCTGAGCGTGAACCAGGATAGGCGCAGCGGCATGGTGAGAATAGGGGTTGAACATTACTCACCGGCAATTGCAGCGCAGTGGGTGACCTGGCTCGTCGAGGACGCGAATCGCGCGTTGATGTCGCAGGACGTTCGAGAGGCTGAGCAGGCAATCAAGTACCTGCGAGAACAGGTTGAGATCACATCGCTGGCGACCTTGCAGAGCGTATTTTTCAAGCTCATCGAGGAGCAGACCAAAACAGTACTGCTCGCAAAGGTCTCGGATGAGTACTTTCTCAAGACCATTGATCCGGCAATCGCCCCCGAGGAACGCGCGCGTCCCAACCGTGCTGCCATAGCGATAGTGGGGACGTTTTTCGGCGGCGTGCTGTCGCTAGTCGTCGTTTTCGCCACTCATGCGTCGCGACGGTCCTGATATCGGTTCGGGCCGTTCGATGATTCAAGTTTACTGTTTTCACGCCTCGCCAGCGGTTGGCACTAGTTGCACGTCCGCGGCGTGAGGTTTTCGAGGTTTCGATGAAAAAAGCGCTTGTAACGGGGATTACGGGTCAGGATGGCGCGTATCTTGCCGAATTGTTGCTCGGGAAGGGTTACGAAGTTCACGGCATCCGTCGCCGATCGTCCTCGTTCAATACCGATCGGATCGATCATCTCTACCAGGATCCTCACGTGGACGGAACCCGGCTGTTCCTGCACTACGGCGACATGACGGATGGATCAAGCCTCATAAATGTGGTGCAAAGAACGAAGCCTGACGAAATTTACAACCTTGCCGCCCAGTCCCATGTTGCAGTGAGTTTCGAGGAACCGGAGTACACCGCGGATTCGGACGCACTTGGCGCGCTCCGGCTATTGGAGGCAATCCGCATCCTCGGCCTGGAAGAAACGACGAGGTTCTACCAGGCATCGACGTCCGAGCTATATGGCCTTGTTCAGGAAACGCCGCAGCGCGAAAAAACACCGTTCTACCCCCGTAGTCCATACGCAGTGGCAAAGCTATATGCCTACTGGATTACGGTGAACTATCGGGAGTCGTACGGCATCTACGCGTGCAACGGTATCCTATTCAACCACGAGAGTCCGATTCGCGGCGAAACTTTCGTTACTCGAAAGATCACCCGCGCTCTGTGCCGAGTAAAGCTCGGGCTGCAAGATGCGGTTTATCTTGGAAATCTTGACGCCAAGCGCGACTGGGGTCACGCAAGAGACTACGTCGAAATGCAGTGGCTAATGCTTCAGCAGGATCAGCCTCAAGACTTCGTGATTGCGACCGGGGAGCAGCATAGCGTCCGCGATTTCATCAAGACCGCTGCTGCTGCACTCGATATGAGCCTAAGGTGGGAGGGCAGCGGTGTCGACGAGGTTGCCTACTGGGAAAACCCTGGTAGCGCTCGCGAAGGCGTATCTGCCAACGCCAGGGAAAAGCCGATTGTCTGTGTCGATCCTGGATACTATCGCCCGGCGGAAGTGGAAACGCTGCTCGGTGATGCGAGCCTCGCGAAAGAGAAACTGGGCTGGAAATCATCAACGTCCTTCGGCGACCTGGTCCGCGAAATGGTCGATGCGGATCTCGAACTTGCAAGACAAGATGCCCTGGTAAAGTCGCACGGATTCAAGCCCAAGAGGAATGTTGGCTAGGACCAAGTCATCCAGTCGAATGATTGATACCAGACTGTATCCTTGTGTACTGAGAGTACTTGACATCCCGTATGCCCTGACCTCTCACGGAAGGCGGTAATCCTGATGGCGCTGGCCCAAGCCGTAACCTGGTCGTTTCTTGCAGACGTCGCGTCCAAGGCGATTCAGCCTGTCGTTTTTGTTGTGCTGGCAAGATTTCTCAGTCCAGAGGAGTTCGGGATTCTGGCAGCCGCCATGATGGTAATCGGCTTCTCACAGATATTCTGGGAGGCGGGCATGAGCAAGGCGCTCATCCAGCGGCAGACCGAAGTCGATATCGCCGCAAACGTAGCATTTGGAGTCAACTTGCTCCTGGCCTTTACCGTTTGTAGTCTGCTCTACCTCGGTTCAGATCGCATCGCGGACCTCTTCTTCCACGACGACCGGGTATCGACTGTTCTCAAGGTAATGACGGTTCAGGTTCTGCTGGCCGCGTTATCGGCCGTGCACGTAGCCTTGCTGCAGAAGAACATGGATTTCCGGAAGTTGTTCTGGGTGCGGTTGGCCACCGTGAGCTTGCCCGGCGTCGCCTCCATCCCATTGGCCTGGGCGGGCTTCAGCTATTGGTCCCTGGTCGCCGGCACCATCGTTGGACACCTGGCGCAGTTGATTGTTCTCTGGTCGACAAGCGACTGGCGGCCGTCTGCCCGCTATTCGCCTGTTGTGGCGCGAGAGCTGGTGACATTCGGCGCTTGGGTAGCCGCAGCGGGGCTCCTGGCATGGTTCTACAGTTGGGGTGATTCGCTGGTAGTCGGCCTGTTCCTCGGTAGCCATGACCTGGGCTTGTACCGTACCGGGAACCAACTGGCGATAATGGTCTTTGGCTTTATCTTCGGACCCTGCGTGCCAGTTCTCTACAGCTATCTTTCCAGCAAGAGGGGCGATTTGGGCGAAATTGCCACCGTATCGACGATAGTCATCAAGTCGCTGGTTGTCCTCGCGATACCACTGGCCGTTATTGCTTTTTCGCTCTCAGGGACCGTCGAACGAACTGTCTTTCCATCCCAGTGGTCGGGCATTGGCCTGGTTCTCGGCATCATGTCCCTGACCCACGGATTCGCCTGGATCGTCGGAATGAATGGCGAGATTTATCGCGCCAGCGGTGCGCCCAAGTATGAAACTTATGTGCCGGCGGCCACGCTGATACTCTATCTGGCCGTCTACCTCGTGGCTATACAGTACGGATTGACGACGTTCCTGTGGTCACGGTTTGCTCTGGCGCTCGCAGGTATCATGCTTCACTTCGCGCTATTCAGATACCTCGTCAAACGTCCCCTTGCTCCAATGCTTGGATTTGCGGCCATCGTTCTCACAGTGACCGTTTTGGAGGTCTGGGCAATCAAGACGTTGATATTCGCTACGATAATCAGCGAATGGGCCCGACTGATCGTCGGGGGAGGGGTTGCGGTAGCGGCCGTCGCGGTGACGCTCTACGCCATTGAGCGACGTGGCTTCGTTCGCGAATTGCGCTTGATCTTCGAGCGGCCCAGAGCCGCGTAAAGCGGGCATAAAGACTGCCAGAACAGGAATACGGACTACACCCTAGATGAACCCGGTACAGGAAGAACAAAAGAGACAGGAGGACGAATACCAGTTCCCCTATCACTATGTTGCGCAAATGCCGAGCGACGGATTTCGCCAACATTACGTTGACACCTGGGGATTGAATTACGTCGCAACCATGGACTTCATGCTGCGACGCATCGAGAAGCTGGGTGTCCGTTCGGTCATCGATATTGGTTGCGGCGACGGCAGGTTTACAAGAGAAATAGGCCTGCGCTTTCGGGAGCTCGAATCGGTCGTTGGAGTTGACTATTCGTCACGGGCCATCGCGCTTGCCGATACTCTGAACGCTGGGCTCCCAAACGTGGCTTTTGCCAAATCCGACATCATTGCCGAGTCGACCGACAGGATATTCGACTGCGCTGTCCTCATGGAGGTTTTCGAACACATACCGCTCGATGATACGCAGAAGTTTCTGCATGCCGTAAGGAATAGGATCTGTACAAACGGTACGCTCCTGCTAACTGTTCCCCATGCCAACAAGCCGTTGGAGTACAAGCACTTTCAGCATTTCACGATTGAAACCTTAACCCGTGAACTGGCAAACGAGTTTGAAATCGAAGAGATCGTCCCCTTCGAGAAAGGCGGGTTTCGGCGACGACTTATCAACAGGTTACTCTGCAACCGATTCTTCGTACTCAATAATCCCGGGCTGTTAAACAAGCTCTACAGATACCAGGAAAAGAACCTGTTTCACTGCGCCAGCGAAGATAGCTGTCAGAGGCTATTCGTGCAGGCGAGGGTAAGGCGCTGATGCTGAGCGTGATAGTACCGACGCTCAACAGGGCGGAGACTCTCGGCGAGATGCTCGCTTCGTTAGAGCATCAGTCGCTGCAGCGGGAGGATTACGAAGTTATTGTCGTTGATAACGGATCAACCGATTCAACGGCTGATGTCGTCGCCGGGACGTCCGAGCGCCTCGGCAATGTTCGCTATGTCTGGGAGCCGGCGCCGGGCCTTCATCGTGGACGCCACTGTGGGATGATCCACGCCAGTGGCGAGGTCCTGGTCTTTGCCGATGACGACATCGAACCGAGTCCCACGTGGCTGGAGGCTATCGAGTTTCGCTTTCGTGATACAGACCTGGCATTACTCGGCGGAAACAATCTGCCGAAGTTTTCCGGTCACCCACCTGAGTGGCTGATGAATCTTTGGAACTGCTTCGATGACCGATTCGGGCGTTCCTTCCCTCCGTTGAGCATCCTTGAGTGGTCGGCGGGTGAAGAACACTTCGGTCCGCTACACGTTTGGGGTTGTAACTATTCCATTCGAAAGTCGGTGCTTCTTGAGGCAGAAGGATTTCATCCTGATGGAATGCCGCCGGAGCTGATTCGCTACCGCGGCGATGGGGAGGTCTACGTGTCGAAATTCGTGGGAGATCGGGGCCTTCGCACAGGTTTCGACCCGAATGCGTCGGTTGAGCACAAGGTCTCGGTGTCGAGGATGGACCGCGAGTATTTTCGGCGCCGCGGCTATGGTCAGGGAATATCCGATTCGTACTCCGGTCTCCGGAGCGAGGGCGATGCAGATGGCGACCGCAAGGAGTCGTTGCTCGAACGGGCCGCCGGCTGGCTTCGTCGCCATAGTCGAAAACGCCGGCTAGGCAGTGAAGCGAACGGCGTGTTGGACTCAATGTACCAGGGGTACAGGGAAGGATTTGCATTTCATCGAGGCGCCTACGCTTCGGATTCGGAACTGCGCGCCTGGGTGCATCGTCGTAACTACCTTACGGACTCCGTCGATGATTGAAGAGATTTCACATGACGGTCGGCTGCTA
>CAZFVT010000278.1:0-5019 GCA_964522355.1 uncultured Woeseiaceae bacterium
CCCTCAGTCGACAGATCGCGCAAAGCCGGAGCGGCTCCGAAGGCGAAGATGCGGCCAGTGAGCCGGCGGCGCCGGGCCCCGAGACCATCAACCTGCGCGGCCAGACCGTCACCCTGCCGCCGGGTGTAGATGCTGCCCAGGTTCGCGCCATCCTGGACAAGCGGCGCAACGGCCAGGAGATGAGCGCCGCCGATCGCCAGATCATGCGCAAGGTCTTCGAAGGCAACGGCGGTGGCGGGCGCGGGTCGCGCGATGCGGCGCCCGAGACCGACTATCGCTTTGGCGGCGAGTTCTGGGTGGTCACCGAAAATGATAGCGGTGAGCGAAAGGCCGTGGCTGTAACCACCGGCATTACGGATCTCGACAAGGTTGAGGTCGTCTCGGGACTGGGTCCTGACGATCGGGTACTCATCCTGCCCAGCGCCAACCTGATCGAGACCCAGGAACGCCTGCAGCAATTCATCAGTCGTCGGGTTGGTGGCGTGCCGGGTATGGGAGGCAGCTAATGCTGCTCGGCGAGACCATTCGCATTGCGCTGCAGTCCATCCGCGGCAACCTGTTTCGCGCGGCGCTGACGATGCTGGGCATCGTTATCGGTGTTGGCGCGGTTATCACGATGGTCGCACTCGGCACCGGTGCACAGCAGGCGATCGATGCGCAAATGGAGGCGCTGGGTGGCGACATTCTCTCGGTGGGCAACGCCAGCCGATTCAATCGCGGTGTCGCCTACGAGGGCGCCGCACTGACCACCGACGATTCTGCCGCGCTGGCTAGAGGCTCGGATCTGTTCGACGGTGTGGTGCCGGAGATCAGTTCGCGATTCCAGGTGAAATACGGCAATCGCAACGTGAACGTCACGGTCAAGGGTACGACGCCAAACTATCTCGACGTCCATGGCTTCACGATGGCCTTTGGCAACATGTTTACCCAGTCTGATGATTCGGGTCGACGCCGGGTCGTGGTCCTCGGTGCGGAGATCCCGGAGATGCTCGGCGTCGAACCGCAATTGCTGGTTGGCCAGAAGGTGCAGATTCGTTCGATCGGTTTCGAAATCATCGGCATTCTCGAAGCCAAGGGTTCCTCGGGCTTCAGCAACCCGGACGACGACATCTGGATACCCCTCAGCACGGCGCAGTTTCGGGTCACCGGCAACGATGAGGTCGAGACCATCAGCGTCAAAGTGCTCGAGGGAACGCCGATCGAGCGAGCAATGGTCGATGTCGAGCGGGTCCTGCGTCGCGAGCACGGCATCCTGCCGGGTAAGGACAACGATTTTTCGATCTACAACCGCAAGCAGTTCCTGGATTCCCGGCAGGAGGCAACGGAAGTCTTCACCTACCTGCTGGCGGGCATTGCGGGAGTCAGCCTGGTCGTCGGCGGAATCGGGATCATGAACATCATGCTCGTCACGGTTACCGAGCGAACGCGCGAGATCGGCATTCGAAAGGCCCTCGGAGCGACGCGCGGCAATATCCTGCTGCAGTTCCTGGTCGAGTCGATGACGCTCTGCCTGATCGGCGGTCTGATCGGACTTGGACTGGGCGCCGGTGCCGCTGAGGTCGCCAACCGGGTCGCTGGCTGGCAGACCGTGGTGACGTCGAGCTCGGTCATTACCGCCTTTGCCTTCAGCGCCGGGGTTGGGCTGTTCTTCGGAATCTGGCCGGCTCGGCGCGCCGCGTCGCTCGACCCCATCGACGCGTTACGCTATGAGTAATTCAATCAAGCCGCGATGAAATATTCCCGCGGCGGACCGGGTCGACTGCGGTGACTAACAGGAGGAGTCCCCCACCATGATTTCCAGCAAACCGCTGACGTCCCTGGCGCTCGGCGCCGTCCTTTCGGTAACGCTCTTTTGCTCGCACGCATCGCGCGTCATCGCCGAAGAAAACTACAACCTGCCGGCCAGCGCGGAAGAAACCACGCCGCTCAAGACCGGCGATAAAGCGCCGAGCTTCAGCGTGATGGACGTCGACGGCAATGCCTATGACTTTGATCCGGCGGCTCTCGACAGCCCGACCGTGCTCATTTCGTTCCGCGGCGGCTGGTGCCCCTATTGCAACCTGCATCTCTCCGAGCTGCGCAAGGTCGTACCGGAACTGCAGGACCAGGGGGTTGACGTCCTGTTCCTGTCCGGCGATGCGCCCGAGCATCTCTACTCGAGCCTGAAGCAGGAAACCCAGGAGAGCATCGACGGCCTTGGCTACAAGATTCTCTCGGACGCCAACATCGAAGCAGGTCGCGCCTTCGGCACGGCTTTCCGCACGCCTGATGCCATGGCAAGCCGCCTCGGCCAGCGCGGCGCGGACGTATCCAAAGGCTCGATCGGCCAGTACAACGCGCTGTCCGTGCCGTTTGTTTACGTCGTCGATGGCAATGGCGAGATTGTCTTTGACTTCGTTGAGCCGGACTACAAGATCCGCCTCGAGCCGGACGCCCTGCTGGCAGCGGTTGACGCTGCGCGCTAGGCCCGGTTATTCCATCAGGCTGTACCGTCAAGCGGGCCATTACTGGCCCGCTTTTCGTTGGGCGAAACATTCCTTCCGGCGCGAATTTCCCGTTCGCGAAAAGTGGTACGCTCGCTGCCGGGTCGTTGCACAGAGCCTGAGGGGATGCTTGAAATCCCTGACGTCCGCTCGAGACGCCGATCCGCCTCCAGATCCCCGTCAACCTTGCGGAGACAGCAATGGCAACATCCAGCGGCGCAGACTCGTCCCGAGGCTTCCTCGGCACCCTGGCCAACATCGAACGGCGTGAATGGTTAGCCGTTCTATTGTCCTTCGCGCTCGTGTTCGTGCTGATGTCGGCCTACTCCATGCTGCGACCGGTGCGCGATTCGCTGGGCGGGGATTGGGACAATTTCGGACTGGCGGCGACCTGGACCGTCAACTTCGGTGTGAGCCTGCTTGCAGTGTCCGCTTACGGCGCCGCGCTGACGAGAATTCGATTTCAGTCCATCGTCCCGGCGGTCTACGTGTTTTTCTCGTTGACCTTCGTCGGCTTGATCGCACTTCGCAGTCAGCTGACCGGCACCGTCGTCGTCGACATGGGCTTCTACGTCTGGATCAGTCTGTTCGCTTTGTTCAACCTGTCCGTTTTCTGGAGCCTGATGACCGACGTCTTCAATCCGGAGCAGGCGCAGCGTGTGTTCGGGTTCATTGCCGCCGGGACCACGGTTGGCGCCATTCTTGGCCCCACGATCACGGCGCTGTTCATTGACCGGCTCGGGGCCAACGGCCTGCTGTTGATCTCGGCCACGCTGCTGCTCACGCCGCTGTTCGTCGTGCCAGCGCTGTTTCGCCTGAAGGAGTCGACCCTGGGCAACGCTGGTCATGGGGGAAAACACGACATCGGCAAAGGCCTCGGCAAAGACTGGCATGCCGGCTTCAGGATCCTGGTTAAAGATCCCTATCTGTTGGGCATCGCAGCGTTCATTCTCCTGTACGTCACCATAAGCACATTCGTCTATTTCGAGATTCAAACCCTGACGCGCGAGTACGACCTCGAATTCCGTGCCAAGGTCTGGGCCTGGATGGACATTGCAACGAACTCGCTAACCCTAATAGTTGCAGCGCTGGTCACGGGACGCATCGTGCAGAAGTTTGGCATGGGCGTTGCGCTGTCAATCATGCCGGCACTGGTCGCCGTCTGCGTCCTCGCCCTGGTCGCCGTTCCCGGGCTGCTGCTGCTCGGCGTGTTCCAGATTGGCCGCCGCGTGGGCAACTACGCGCTTACGCGACCGGCACGCGAGATGCTGTTTACGACGCTGAGTCGGGAAGCGAGATTCAAGACCAAGCCGATCATTGACGTGGTCGTCTATCGCGGCGGCGACGTCATCTCAGCCTGGCTTTTCACAGCCCTGGTTGCACTCACCGGCATGGAGCTGGTCGGAATAGCCCTCGTGATTTGCGGGATCGCGACGCTCTGGGGTGGCGTTGCTATCTGGCTGGGTCGAAGGTACGAAGAACGCTCAGCGTCGGATCCTGAGCCTGCTGCCGTCGCGGAACCGGCCTGATCGCGCTGGCCGCGGGCCTGGTCGGTTCTTCACCGAGGTGATACGGCAGCAATCCCGGGTTCATGCTGATGCGTGATGTCCTGATCTGCGACGCTGTTCGCACCGCAATCGGCCGCTATGGCGGTTCCCTGTCATCGGTGCGTGCCGATGATTTGGGCGCGGTTCCATGCTGCGCCCTGGTAGACCGCAATCCAACCCTGGACGCGGCGGCCATTGATGATGTCGTCTACGGCTGCGCGAACTAGGCCGGCGAGGACAATCGCAACGTCGCTCGTATGTCCGCGCTGCTCGCCGGACTGCCTGTGTCAGTCCCCGCAGAAACCGTCAATCGATTGTGCGGTTCGGGAATGAATGCCGTTGGTCATGCGGCCGAAGCCATTATTGCCGGACGCAGCGAGGTGGTCATTGCCGGTGGCGTCGAGTCGATGTCGCGTGCGCCGTTTGTCATGGCAAAGTCATCCAGACCCTTTGACCGAAAAGCTGAGGTTTACGATACGACGCTCGGCTGGCGGTTCATAAATCCGCGGCTCGAGGAAACGTATGGCGTCGATACGATGGCGGAGACGGCGGAGAACCTCGCGTCTGAGTACCGAATCAGCCGCGAGGACCAGGACGCGTTCGCGCTGGGCAGCCAATTGAAGGCAGCGAGGGCTGCAGGCGACGGTCGCTTCGCGGAAGAAATTGTTCCGGTGAACGTCTCGCGCCGCGGAGCAGAGGCGCTCGCGGTAGACATCGATGAGCATCCGCGTGCCGGTACGACGCTCGACGCGCTGAGTGACCTTTCGCCCATCGTCCGCAGCGACGGTACGGTCACCGCAGGCAATGCGTCCGGCATCAACGACGGTGCCTGCGCGCTGCTGCTGGCGTCGACGGCCGGCATCAGGGATCATGGCCTTAAACCCCTGGCGCGCATAGTCGCCTGGGCCGTTGCTGGCGTCGAGCCGCGCGTCATGGGCATCGGCCCGGTTCCGACGACCCGACGTGCGCTGACGCTCGCCGGCATCACC
>CAZFVT010000279.1:0-5008 GCA_964522355.1 uncultured Woeseiaceae bacterium
GACGATCGGCCGGGTTTTTTTAATCTGGATTAAAATCGGAGGCGGATTCTACACCCCGGGAAGGCCCATTCCCAAATCCGATAGGATTCAACGAGTTAAATGAGCGCCTAGTGGCCGTCGTCCCAGTCGTCCCAATCCTCGAGCTGCTCGCGCAGCCAGGCTTCCTCGGCGCGCTCGTCAAGGCGCTTCGATGCCGATTTCGGCTTTTTCGACGACGTTTTCGATAGTTCGATGCGATTAACGCTCAAATCGGCGTCAAGAACTTCAAGGTTGTCGTTTTCGGCAAGGTCGTCGCCATCGAAAGCGTCCATACCGGGTTCGAACGCCGCGTCGCCGTCGTCGATGTCAGTCGCAGGGTCTTCCTGCTTGCTCATCTGCCGCCCTCGCAAACACAAGCCTGATCTCAGGATGCAGGTTCGGGCGGGCCCCTCGCGCCGCGCGAACCCTGCGCTTTCTGGCGAATATAGCCCGCGGCTCACGGCTGTCAACGAGATTTTTATGTCAAATTTGTGACCGTCTATCGGCGGTGCAGACGTGGCGCATTGTTCGTGGTCCAGGGCATTGGCTAAACACATCTTCCGACAGGATTCGCGAGCCGCAGTGCCTGCCGCACAGTCGCCTGAATGGGGTCGGATATGATGAGTCCTGTGACCAAAAGCGGTCATTACAAACTAACTTTTGACCTGCCTATGCGAACTGATCACTATTTGCCTCGGATCTTCTTAGGACTGGCATTTTTCGTGCTGGGTCTAGGCTGTGTATGGCTTGGTGAACTCACGAGCTATCGTATCTTCGGGGCTCTTGCATTCGGACTCTTTCTGTTGGGATTCGGATTCTTTGCTTACGGATCCGGCATGCGCATCGGGGAAGGGATTAGACGTCGGCGGGGTCGATAGTGGGCTAGGTCGGGGCTACCGCAACGATGGTCACTCAATATTTCTGTGGGAGCGGCTTCCAGCCGCGATCCGGAGCTTAATCCCGGCTGGAAGCCGCTCCCACGAAGATCTGAGGATGAGAATCCGGTGGCCGCTGGGATAGTGTTGGGAGTCACCCGGGAAGGCCTGATCTGATGAAAAAGCGAACCTGGAATCAGCATCGCGAGGACCTGATAGCGGACATGCGACGCTACCATGCGATGGATAATTCGGATCCCGAGCGCCAGCGGTTGATCGAAGAGGCCATAAAGCGCCAGAGGTTTGCCCTGGATGAAGAAGATCTTGATGAGCTTCCGGAATGGGTAGAGAACTACCGTGAGTCTCAAACGCGATTGTCGGCCGCTTTGAAGGCAAGGAAACCGGCATGGGACGCCATCCGAACAAGGATCGAGGAACAGCTTGGCCAAAAAACCGACATCCAACTATGGCCAGGCGCAATCGCTGAACTTACTTCTGTACGCTACGACGTCTGGTACCAAACCGATAAAGCGCTTGCGAATGCGGAGGACTCAGGCGAGACCGCTCGGATTGAATCCATCATTGAGGAAACGGTTGCCGAGCTTTCGGACGCCCGGACGAGCGTGCATTTTCACAGCTTCCAGTATCTGAAGGAGAAGTATGGAGGTGACTTGCGTCGATATCTTGGTTAGGCAGAAATCACCGCTTGCGGGCTTTAGGCTAGGATGTCGTTCAATAGAAGTGAATCAGGCTCGATGTTTTTTAATGCTGACAAAGGACTCCATTTGACGATTGACCGACTCTGGGTTGCTGCACTCGCAGCAAGCCAGATCAGCGCAGTGTTTGCACAGCCCGTTGAGTTTCGGTCCGTGGACCAGGTTCTGAGTGAATTGCGGGCTGATCCTGAGATTGAGTTCCGCGAACAGGGTAGTTGGCTGATCGCCGAGGGACGGTTCACGACCTGGACCTTTACGGCCGAAGACCACCCGGCTCATCCTGCAGTCGTTGAGCGACGTGTCTATGAAGAAGACGGCTCTATAAAAATCGGCACACGGACAATTTGCACGGCCGAAAAGAATATCTGCTCCTCGCTCTTTCGTGAGCTCGCTGGGGGTACGGCCCAGGATACTGCCGCTAGCACTAGTGGCACTGACGATCGATCCGTTCTGCAGCAGCCGGGCCTGACAATATCCTTATCGGATCCAGGCAATTGGACTTTGACGCGACGGTCCGCCGCCATGGTGGTCTTGGGTCAGGATGGAACATCTCCAGGAGACTCCGTTGTGGCTGCGACTCAGCTTGAGCGCTTACCAACCCTGGTGTCTGATGACGCATTCCTTGAGTTTGTTGTCACGCAGCGAAGCGAAAGCCTGGGCAATGATCCTAGGGTCGCTTCTCCGGAATTTGACGAGCAGCTGGTGCAATGGAAAGGGCAAGCCTGCGTTCGGACGCGTTATCGCTACGAGGACACCGGGGCTATCCAGCAAGATGGATCTGTAACCCGCATGAAATTCGCCAATAACGGGCTTCGGTGCCGGCATCCTGATGATTCTACGATCGGCGTCAGGATTAGTTACTCCGCCCGGTACGGGCAGGATTTGGATATGAAGTCTTTTGAGAGCGATGCGCGCGCATTCATTGATAGCGTCTTGTTGACTCCATTTGACGCGGCTCGTTAGGTCGACTGACTAAGTCCCCTGTTATCGGCGTTCAGGAGTATTCTGTAGAACGGCTTCCTCGTGGACCTGGGGATGGAAGTCAGGCGCCTTTTCTTCGCTTATTCAATCCAGCTGAACACATCCTCCAACCCAACGTCGAACAGCCGCGCGATCCGGAACGCACTCTCCAGCGACGGCGAGTAGCGATTCTGTTCGATGGCAATGACCGTCTGGCGGGTGACGCCGATGGCGTCGCCCAGTTCGGCCTGGGTCATTGAGCCGTGCTGCTCGCGGAGCTCGCGAACGCGGTTGGTTATCGGCGGTCGGCGGGCCACGGCTCAGAATGACGTGCGGTAGAAGAGGATCTGCAGCAGGTACTCAGCGATCTGCGCCACGATCAGGCTGGCGAAGACCGTATAGAACAGCAGGTCACCGCTGCCCAGCAGCAGGTAGTGGCCGAGCGAGGTAATCACGCCGAAGCCGAGCACGTAGGACGACAGGTTTCCGGCACGCGAGAAAATCTCGCGCTCGCGTTCGTCCATTGGCGCGTTGGCATCCTTCGGCGCGAAGGTGGCGATGATGATGTGGCCGATGATCGCGATGGCGATAAGTATGACCGTGAAGATGACGACCAGCGGCACCGCCGGAGAGGCAATCTGGCCGATCTCCCGCCAGATCGACAGGACGGCGCCGAAGTAGAAGAAGGTTCCGAGGACCAGTGCAAAGGACATGATCCAGGCAGATTTTTCGCGGAACGGCATGATGAACTCCATGTCAAAAATTATTGACATCGGAGATTAGGGGCTGTCTTAGCCTGTGTCAAATATTTTTAACACGAAGATTCATGCGTCGCCGGCGTTTGTCGTGGGAGCGGCTTAACATGCAGAAAGCATTAATGCCGCGAAGGCCATGGATGGCCGAGAGCGGTCCAGCCGCGATCAGGCCCGAATCGCGGCTGGAAGCCGCTCCCACAAGACCGAGCGTTGATCAGCCGCCGATCTCGACGACGGTCCGGCCGGTTACCTTGCCGTCGATGTAGGCCTGGAACTGGTTTGGCAGATCATCGAACGCAATCGTGTTGCCGGCTATTCGATCGAGATGTCTCGGCCGCAGGTCGCCGCCGATGCGTCGCCAGACGGCGAGCCTCAGATCGCGTGGCGTTTCGACGGAATTGATGCCGAGCAGGCACACGGCGCGAAGAATGAACGGGATGACCGTCGTCGTGAACTGGATGCCCGCGGCGTTGCCGATGCTGGCGATGTTGCCGCCGTAGCCGACCGTGCGAGTTAACCACTCCAGCGGCTCACCGCCGAGATTATCAATAGCGCCTGCCCACAGACTCTTCTCCATCGGCCGTTTGCCATAGTCGATCTCATCGCGCAGCAAAACCCGCCGCGCGCCAATCGCCGTCAGATAGTCGCTGGCATCCGCTTTGCCGGTGAATGCGACGGCTTCGTAACCCCGCGCATCGAGCATATCGATAGCCAGGCTGCCAACGCCGCCGGTGGCACCGGTAACGACAATCGGACCAACGCCCGGAACCTGCCCGTTCTGCTCCATGCGATGAATCGCGAGCGCGGCGGTGAAGCCTGCCGTGCCGATCTGCATGGCCTCCTTCGGCGTCATGCCGTCCGGGATCTCGACCACGGCGTCAGCGGGCACGCGCGCGTACTCGGCATAGCCGCCGTCCCGCGTCTCGCCGAGACCGCAGCCGTTGACCAGCACCGGGGTGCCCTCTGTCAGGTCCGGGTCATCGGCAATAACGATCTCGCCGGCGAGATCGATGCCGGCAACCAGCGGATAGCGCCGCAGGATTTTCGCCGTGCCGGTCGCGGCCAGCGCGTCCTTGTAATTGATGGTCGAGTGGGTAACGCGAACAACCACCTCTCCCGGCGAAAGATCGTCCAGGGTCAGATCGGCGAAGCCGGCGGCGATGCCATCGCCCGACTCATCAATACGAAAGGCTTTGAAGCTGTCCATTCTCCGGCTCCAGTGGGTTAGTGCAGGTCGCGTGTATCGAGCCAGTGCTCGAGGCCCATAACGTTCAGGCGCAGGTCCATTTGCAACGACTGCCGAAGCGCCGCCTCGTCGGTTGTGTTGCCGTGCGCACGCAGCTCGTCGACCAGGTAGCGAAGCATAGCCTGCTGCAATGCAGTCGTCCGATCCTCATCGCCGTTGGCGTCCTCCGCGAGCTGGACAAACGCATCCAGCCGGCGGTGCATGTCGGCGCCCAGGCGCTCAACGTCGGTGACTTCACTGTAATGCGTCAGGTACAGCCGTTCCGGCCTGAGCTCGAGGATACGATCAATCGAGCGGTGCGCTTCGACCGGATCGAAATGCACCGGCGTCGTCGTTGGAAAGATGAAAGCGCCCGCTTCCGTATCGAACTCTCTTAGAGAGATGCCAAAGCTGTCGCCGGTAAAAACGCCGCCGGACGTCGGGTCGTCGATGCAGTAG
>CAZFVT010000280.1:0-5008 GCA_964522355.1 uncultured Woeseiaceae bacterium
GGGATGCGCGGCAAGAAAGCTGATCTGGGTAAGCAGGCCCCGGCGAATATCTCCGTCGGGAAACTCAAACGGCATCCAGCCGTTGGACGTTGGCACTCCGTAAACAGCGCCGAGGCTCATCGACATGAATGTCTCACGACTTACAAACAGGTCGCGGTAGTCGAGCTCGCGATCAATCACCTGGTCAATGACCGTCAACAGGGTCTGCTCGCGGGCGTCGCTCAAGGTGGCGCCGGTGACCATCGGGTAGACCGTCGGATCCTTCGCCAGGCTGTCAAACTCGTCGAAACCCATCATGTCGTCGAAAAACGCGCGCATGCCGTGTTCCAGCCGCGGGCTCTCGAGCATGCGAGCAACAGCGCTTCGGAGCCCTTCCGAATCGTGCAGCTCGCCGGCAGCGGCAGCGCTCAGCAATTCGTCATCAGGGGCCGAGTTCCACAGGAAATACGAGAGCCGTGATGCCAGCGAGTACGCATCCAGCCGTTGCTCGCCGGGCCGCTTCGGATCGGCTTCGGCACGGTCGACGATGAAGACGACTTCCGGGCTGATCAATACGGCCTCAAGCGCGATGGCGAGACCGTCGTAGAAGTCGCCCGTTTCCGCGGCGCCGCGGCTTGCGATCTCAATCAGCTCGCTGATCCGTTCCTCACCGGGAGGGCGCCGGTACAACAGTCGACCGGTCTCGCGGAGGAACTCGCCGGCGCAGGCGTCGTCGGCGGTCATCACGTTGACCGGTTCGCACGGCAGAAGAAAGCCCCGATGCTGTTTGTCGACAACCTGCTCCGCGATGCGGCCGGCCGCCTGTTGAATTTGCTGAATCTGATCTGAGGTGACGCCGACAAACGCGGCACCTGAGGACAGAAGGCCGTCGGTTCGTGCCAGCGGCGGCAGCGGCGGCGCAACGCTCTCGCTGATGTCCGCGCCGAAAATGTCCGACATCGTATTGCTGTACTGCTCTGCGGTCATGAGTCGGACCCGGAGCGGCGTTGAGCTGTCAGCGGGTTCGGTGACGGGTTCGGCGCAGCCGGCCAGCAGCAAGGCCATCGCGCACGCGGCGACGCGCTTTACGCATAGCAAATCGCAGATTCCAGGCTGGCCGACAGGAGGTTTCATAACGGCGCGCATTGTATCACCCGGCATACCGGAGCTCGGTGGATCGTGGAGGACTGTTGCCGCCTCTGAAACAGCCTTTGCTGCTGCTTCCAAGCGCTATCTTGCCGGTGGACGCTGACGAGCGACGTCGTCGGCAGTGACTCGCGACGCACCGTTGTCCCAGGAGCTCCGGACAAAGCTGGCGAGAGCCGCCACTTCCTCGTCGGTGAGCAGGTACTGGAACTCCTCCATAGGCTTCAGCCAGTGCGTGGCCTTATCAAGCTCTGCCATCTGCGGAGCGTAAAGAATCACGTTGATGAGTGACGCCGGGTCTTCCGCGCGCACGACCAGACTGCCCTGGGCCAGTCGGGGCGCCATCTCGGCATCGCCAAGGCCGGTTGGCAGGTGGCAGGTGCCGCAATGGAGGTTGTACTGTGTGCGGCCCATACCGAGCACGCGCGAGTCGGTCTCCGGTGCCTGCGCTGCGTCGATAGCCGGCAGGCTCTTCAGATAGACCGCCATCGCCGAGATATCTTCATCGCTGAGGTGCTGCGTGCTGTTGACGATGACTTCGTTCATTGGGCCAAAGGTCTCGACGAATGCGTTGCGGCCCGTCTTGAGATAGTCCGCGATTGCCTGCTGCGGCCACATACCCAGGGCGTGACCAGCGCTGGTCAGGTTCGGCGCCGACCAGGGGACCGTGTGGCCGTCGGGCACGGCGTCGCGATAGCTGCCGCCGGCCATCAGTTCGTCGGCCACTTTCGCGCCAAGTGCGTTACGGGGCGAATGGCATTCCGAGCAGTGTGCAAGCGCATCAACCAGGTAGGCGCCGCGATTCCACTCAGCAGACCGGGCGCTGTCCGGCACAAACTCAGAGGATTCGAAGAACCAGGACTTCCAGGGCCCGAGCAGCGCGCGTTGACTGTAGGGAAACTGCAGGTCATTCGCCGGGTTTTCCTGCACGACGGGCTCGATGCTCCTCAGGTAGGCGAACAGGTCGACGAGATCCTCGTCGTGCAGTTTCGAAAACGCCGTGTAGGGAAACGCGGGATAAAGATGCTCACCGGAGGGACGCAAGCCGTAGCGCATCGAGACCAGGAAGTCCTCAAGTGTCCATCGACCGATGCCGGTCGATTCGTCAGGCGTTATGTTCGTCGAGTGGAGCGTGCCGAAGTCGGTGTCGAAGGACAGCCCGCCGGCCATGTAGGCGCCGCCCCGGGTCGTGTGACAGCTGGCGCAGTTGCCGGCGAGCACCAGGTAGCGTCCACGCTCTATGCGTTCCGCATCTCCAAGGTCAGCCGTTGCCAAAGACGGATCGATGTCGACCGGCGTCGGGCCCTGACGGGTCAGCAGGAATCCGCCCAGGCCAAAAAGGAGTACTGCACCGACTACCAGCGGGCGACGTAAGACCTGGGGCAAGACGCGTACTCTCCAATACCAACCGGCCGGCCGGGCCGCCGTTGAAAGCCGCTATCGTATAGAGACTCACCGGAGCCGGCCAGTGCTGCCCGGCTCCGTTGAAAGCCGCTATCGTATAGAGACTCACCGGAGCCGGCCAGTGCTGCCCGACCGGCCCCTGACCGTCTCGAACGCTAGGCGCACCTGGCGCTGGAATGCGTCGGCGGCGTATCGCTACGGTCGCCGCCAGCCCGAACGCGAAGCGCTTCGAGGACTAGTCGCCAGACCTTGCGGTTGAAGGCGAGTCCAAGGTGCGCGGCGTCAACTTCGATGTGTTCGACGTTGGGGCTGATCTGATCGATGGTTGCCGGCCAGTCGACGATCGCATCGGTCTTGCTATAGATCGCCGTGATCGGTTGCTGAATCGGCCGCTGGTCGCGACGGGCAATCTCTTCTTCCATCCAGTCGAGGTCAAGACCTCGCCTGCGGAACCGGTCCGCCGTTGCCGTGTACTTCGGGCCACCGATGATGGGCGAGCCAAGCGTGATGACGTGGTCGACGAGCTCAGGCAGGTCTCGAGCAGCCTCGCGAGCAAGGTAACCGCCGAGGCTCCAGCCGATCAGGCTGAAGTTTTCACCCGTGGCCTCGGTCCGCGCTCTGACCTGTTCAACGACCCGGTCGGCAAGATAGGGCACCGCGGCTTCGCCGTTGTAGTCCCGTTCGGGATCAACCGGCCAGCCGTCAGACAGGTCGTCAACGGAATGCTTGAGGTTCATACCTGCCAGGTTTCTGCCGAGACCCCAGCCCTCCACCGCATAGCCTGAGCGTTCGAGGAAATACTTCAACGGCAACATCGAGGCCTCGTCGGCACCGAAGCCCGGTAGCAGCATAAGGCGGGTGCCGGTTGCCGGTTTCCTGGTCGACAGGGCGGCCCCCAGCAGAGGGACGGCCATGCTGGCGATATCGGCCATCGCGCGAGTCTCGCGCACAAAGCTCAGTCTTCGAGGTGCGGACGGGGGGCGGATCGTATTCATGATGACTTCCTTTTCGGAGTAGGCCGGGCGTCGTTGCCGCTGGCGAGTTGATGCGGGTCGAGACTGTGCAGGTGGCGCTCCATGCGCGCCATCATTGTCCCTGTCAGGTCCAGTTCGTTGCCGTCAAAAATGGCGAGTTGCGCCTCAATGAACCGAGCGCTTGCCGCGCGCGCCTGTTCCAGACGGCGGCGGCCCTGTGAGGTCAGCAGGCAGTGAAACGATCGACCATCCGTCTCGTTCTGACGGGTGATGACCAGGCCGCGTTCCTGCAGCCGGTGCAGAAGGCCGGTCACGTTGCCGCGGGTTACCAGCAGCTCTTCCGCGATGGACTTTGGCGTGGCGTCGGGCTCGTGCCGGGCAATGGCCGTCAGCGCATCGAACTGCGCGATGGTGAGCTCAAAATGCTCGAGCATCTGGGTGTAGCGGCGGTTGCACTCCTGGTAGGCGCGCACTACCGCCAGCCAGCTGCTGGCCTCCAGCCTTCGGCGTTGGTCGGGTTTCATCAATGTGTGCCAAGTGGTTTATGCTTAAACTTTGTAGTTTATATATCAACTAAATCGCCGTTAGCAAGGCTTTTTCTGTATCCATTTGTTGCTGTCAGGAGTGCCGGCCGCCGCTGGTTCTGGCGGGATCAGGGCACAGGCGCCCCGTTTCTCGCTTCCAGCAGCCGGTACCAATCGGCTCGGGAGTAGTCGATGTTCATTGCGGTCGGCGCGAGCGCGATACGGTTTTCGTTGGTGGAGCCAATCACTGGCGATACCTTCGCCGGATGCCGCAACAGCCAGGCGATCGGGATCAACCATGCCTCCACGCCGTGCCGTTCAGCCTGGTTCTCGACCGCGCTGCGTACGCGCTCGGCCTGCTCCGGCGTGAATTGGTTATGCCAGGCCGGAAAGACAAAACCGGCGAGCGGCGACCAGGCCTGGGGTGTGATGCCGAGGCGCTGGCACTGATCGAGCGTGCCGTCGGTCAGGCAATTCGTGGTGTGGAGATTGATCTCCACCTGGTTGACGATCGGCGCTTTCCCGAGCGCCGACTGAATCAACTCTACCTGTGATGGGCTGAAATTGCTAACGCCGAACTGCCGGATCTTGCCTGAGGCGCGCAGTCGTTCCAGCGCCCGGGCAATATCCCCGGCATCCATGAGGTAGTCCGGACGATGCAGTAGAAAAACGTCTATCTGCTCGATACCCAGCCGCTCGAGGGACGCGTCAACCGAGCGTTCGATATGGTCGCCCGACAGGTTGTAGCGCCCTGGCAGGGAGTCTTCGGCGAACCGTACGCCGCACTTGGTCTGCAGCAGCAGGCGATCTCGCAGCCCGGGGGATTCAGCAAGGAGCTCGCCGAACAGTCGCTCGGAGTCGCCGTGTCCGTAAATGTCGGCGTGGTCGAATACCGTGTAGCCGGCATCGATTGCGGCATGCACGGCACGCTTGCCCTGCTTGCGCGCATCGCTGGAGCCATCGCCGGTCAGGCGCATGCAG
>CAZFVT010000281.1:0-4966 GCA_964522355.1 uncultured Woeseiaceae bacterium
CAGATAGCTGCGAGCGCGCCCAGGATGATAGCGGTGGTTAGAACGGATCCCGACTTCTGCGCTTCACTCATCGGCTTTCTCCGTTGCCTTTGGCGCAGTGTGACCGACGATGGGCGGACGGGTGAGCTGGTCGATCAGCGGCACGGCCATATTCATCAGCAGCACGGCGAAGGCGGTGCCATCGGCGTAGGCGCCCCACCGTCGAATGCAGTAGATAAGCAGGCCGATACCGAATCCGTAGATCAGGCGTCCACGCGTCGTCGTAGATGCAGAGACAGGGTCGGTGGCGATAAAGAAGGCGCAGAGTATTGCGCCACCGCTAAACAGATGAAAACCGGGGCTCGCATGAACGTTCGGCTCAATGAAGTAAAACAGGCCGGACGGGACCAGCAGGCCCGCGAGTACGCCGAAGGGAATCTGCCAGCGAATGATCTTTTTCAGGAGAAGCCAGGCGCCGCCGATGGCGATGAAGTTTCCAATCCACTCCCAGCCACGACCGCCAAAATCTCCCATCAGGGAGTAAGCACGCAGCTCACCGAAGGTTCGCATGTTGTTGAGGCCGGTTTTCACGACGTCGAGCGGGGTGGGCCGGCTGACTGCGTCAATGCTGAGGTACTCAGGAAGGGTGCCCGACATCGTGTAGTGGATGGTCTCGTAAAAGGTCGGATAGCTGTAGTCGAGGTCACCCATGCGCGGCGCCGTCCAGAGATTCATGTACATCGGGAAGGCAACGAGCACGACGATGTAACCCGCCATCGCCGGGTTGAAAACGTTGTAGCCAAGGCCACCAAACAGCTGTTTGGCCACGCCAATCGCGAAGATAGAAGCCGTGGCCGTGACCCACCAGGGCGTCAGCGCGGGAAGCGCAAAGCAGATGAGTGCGGCCGTGACCAGCGCGCTGAGATCGCTCAGCACCGCTTCCGGCTTGCGTCCGCGCAGCCTGACGATCGCCGCCTCGGTGACCACGCAGAACAGCGCGGATATCAAAAGGTTGAGGACAAAGCCGAAGCCGAAATACCAGACATAGGCCAGCGCCGCGGGAGCGAGGGCCAGCAAAACATGCAGCATGACGCTCTGCACGCTGGTGGCGGGCGTGACGTAGGGGGCATCGCGTCGCGTAAACTCCATGCCTAGTCCGCCCCATCTTCATCGTCAGGCGAAGGGTCCTTGCCGGCCCGATCCATGATGGCCTTCAGGTCTTCGGGTCTGACTTTCCGTGCTTGCTGTTTTTGCGCCTCCAGCTCCTTTTCCCGTTCAAGCGCTTCGCGCTCCAGGCGCTGCGTCCTCGCTTCGAACCGTTGCCGCGCGCGCTCTGCCCGGGCTTTCTCGTCGGCGAGTTCGCGCATACGAGCCTTTGCCTGGCGGAACTCGGCGGTCAGAGGGATATGGCTGGGACAAACTAGGTCGCAGCAACCGCATTCGATGCAGTCAGTCAGGCCGAAGTCACGAAGCTTGCTCTCATTATCTGCACAGCTGTGCCAGTAGAGTTGCTGCGGCAGCAGCTGAATCGGGCAAACCGCCGCGCACTCGCCGCAGCGTATGCAGGGCTGCACGTCGCCGACCGGCAGCGTCTCCGACATCACGAGCACGCAGTTGGTTGCCTTGACGATGGGCACGCGATCCGTCGTTATCGATTTGCCGGTCATCGGCCCGCCCACGACCATGTGGCTGGCACGCTCGGTGTAGCCGCCGGCAAGACTGACCACCTCAGAGATGGGCGTGCCCAGCCGCGCGAGGACATTGACCGGTGTAGCGACGCCGTCGCCGGTAATGGTCGTTACCCGCGAGATCAGCGGTTCGCCCCGGGATATCCAGCGGTAAACGGCCGCGGCCGTGCCGACATTCTGCACCACACAGCCCACATCCGAGGGCAGGCCGCCCGAGGGTACTTCCCGGTTGGTGACCAGCTGCACGAGCTGATCTTCCGCCCCGGATGGATAGATGGTGGGCACCTGCTTGATGACAATGCGCGGGTCGTTCATTGGCCCCAGCGCGTCGCCCAAGGCGTGAATCGCCTCCTGCTTGTCGCTTTCGACCGCGAGTTCGCAGGTGTCGAGTCCCAGTGCGTGCAGCAGAATCTGCGCGCCGCGCAGGATTTCCTCCGCCTGCTCGCGCATCAGCATGTCATCGCAGCTGATAAACGGCTCACATTCGACGCCGTTGAGGATCAGGTAATCCATGTCGCCGCCCAGTGCCTGCAGCAGCTTCTGCGCGGTCGGAAAGACCGCGCCGCCGAGTCCGACAATGCCACCCTGAAGAATCTTGTCGAGCAGTATCTCGCGATCGAGCGACGCGTAGTCGAGAATCATCTCGCTGACGTCAATGGCCCGGTCCTCGCCGTCGCATTCGATGATGATGCAGGGCGCCGGATCGCCATAGCGTCGGGAGACCGGCCAGGGTTCGATGGCCAGAACCTTGCCCGATGACGAGGCGTGTATGGGAGCGCTGATCGGTCCGTCGGCGTCAGCAATCAGCTGCCCTTTCAGAACCCGCTCACCGATGCCAACGACAGGCTGCGCCGGTGCGCCGACGTGCTGGGTGATCGGCAGGATCAGCTGCTCCGGGACCGGTGCGATGGCAATCGACGATCCCGTGGAACGGGCTTTTTCACCAGGCAGGCGGAGGCCGCCATGCAGCTTGCCAAGATCGTATGTAGCAGCACCCTCACTCATCAGGCGGCCACCATGCTGATGCAGTCAACGGGGCAGGGCTCGAGACAAAGGTCGCAACCCGTGCACTCACTGGCGATAACCGTGTGCATGTATTGATGGGCGCCGACAATGGCGTCAACCGGGCAGGCGCTGATGCAGTGGGTGCAGCCAATGCAGCGAGATTCATCAATCTCGGCAACCGTTGCGCCGGCCCTGGGCGGTGCATCCAGAGGAATGACGTCGCGGCCCAGCAGGTCGGCAAGCCGACGTACGGTCTCGGCGCCGCCGGGCGGGCAGAGATTGATGGCCTCCTCATCGTCGACGATGGCCCGCGCATAGGGCAGGCAGCCCGGGTAGCCGCACTGTGCGCACTGCGTTTGCGGTAATAGCTGGTCGACCTGTTGTACGACGGTGTCTTCCTGCGTCGGCATCGACCGACGCGCCAGCGCCAGGCCGAAGCCGGCGGCCAGCGCAATGAGCGTCAGGGTAATTATCGCGGCGAGCATGATCGGGTTAGAGCCTCGCCATGCCGGAAAATCCCATGAATGCCAGCGACATCATGCCGGCGGTCATTAATGCGATGGCGGGGCCTCGAAACGGCAGCGGCACGTCTGCTGCTTCCAGTCGCTCGCGAATGGCGCCGAACAGAACCAGGACCAGGGCGAAACCGCCGGCGGCGCCGAAGCCGTAGAACACCGATTGCACGAACCCTTCGGCTTCCTGAACGTTAAGTAGCGCCACGCCGAGCACGGCGCAGTTGGTGGCGATCAGGGGAATGTAGATACCGAGGACCTTGTGCAGCAGCGGGCTGAGCCGACTGACCATGATCTCAGTGAACTGCACGCTTGCCGCGATTACGAGGATAAATGCAATAGTTCGCAGGTATTCAATGTCGAGCGGCTGAAGCACGTATTTGTTCAGCAGAAAGCTGACGGCAGACGACAGCGTCAGCACGAAGGCTGTGGCCAGCGACATACCGACGGCCGCTTCCGTGTTCCGGGAAACGCCCATGAACGGACAGAGGCCCAGAAACCGGACCAGCACAAAGTTATTGACGAGTACGGTCCCGACCAGGATCAGGATGATGTCAGACAAGATTCGCTCGGGTTCCGTGAAGCTTCACCAGCGAATATTGTAAGGCTTTGGGGTAGGCGAGTCTCGCCCGGCTACTTGACGCGCATCCCCGGCGTAGCGCCCTCGTCGACGGACAGCAGGAAGATGTCTGAGCCTCCCGGCCCGGAGGCGAGGATCATGCCTTCGGAAACGCCGAAGCGCATTTTTCTCGGCGCCAGATTGGCGACGACAACGACGTGCCGGCCAACCAACGTCTGCGGATCGTAGGCCGCCTTTATACCGGAGAAAACCTGGCGCTGATGATCACCGACATCGAGCGTGATCTGCAGGAGCTTGTCGGCGCCTTCGACGGCCTCGGCGGCGATGATTTTCGCGACGCGCAGGTCGACCTTCATGAAATCGTCGATGGAAATAGTGGCTTCGTCGACCGCCGGTTGCTCGGCGACGGGCTTGGATTGTTCGACCATTTTTTCCACCTGCTTTGGGTCTACCCGGGTAATGAGCGGCTTGTAGCCGTTGATCGTATGCTCGAGGAGCGGTTCGTTGACATCATCCCAATGCCAGCTCTCTTCACCGAAGAGTTCCCGGGCGCCGGCGCCAATGCCGGGAATCACCGGCTCGAGATAGATCATGAGTGCACGAAACAGGTTCAGGCCCTGGGTGCATACGCCCTGAACGTCGTCCGCCTGGTCGGCGTCCTTGATCATCTGCCAGGGTTTGCGCGCTTCTATGTAGCGGTTCGCTTCATCGGCGAGCGCCATCACCTGGCGCATGGCCTTGGAGTATTCGCGAGCCTCGTAATGCGCCGCGATGGATTCGGCCGCGTCGGAGAAGCGCTGATAAAGCTCGGCATCTTCGAGCGTCGGGGACAGTCGGCCGTCAAACCGTTTGCTGATGAAGCCGGCGCAGCGACTCGCGATATTGACCAGTTTGCCGACCAGGTCCGAGTTAACGCGGGCGACGAAATCTTCGAGGTTGAGATCGAGATCCTCGAGGCTCGGGCCGAGCTTCGCTGCGTAGTAGTAGCGCAGGTAGTTCGGATCGAGATTTTCGCGGTACGTTCGCGCATTGATAAACGTTCCGCGCGACTTGGACATTTTCTTGCCGTTGACCGTGAGGAAGCCGTGCGCAAACACGCTCGTCGGGGTGCGCATACCGGCACCCTCGAGCACGGCGGGCCAGAACAGGGTATGGAAGTAAACGATGTCCTTGCCGATGAAGTGATACACCTCGTGCTCGCT
>CAZFVT010000282.1:0-4956 GCA_964522355.1 uncultured Woeseiaceae bacterium
CACCGATCAGGAATCGATCGGCACCATTTTGCACCTCGATTCTGCGTGGGCCGGCGTCCACCACTTTGTACAGGCCACCAAGCCCACGCGTGTTGATCAGGATGGGTAACCCCTCTGCGGGCGCGTCAATGCCCGGCAGCCTATTTGGATTCGGGCGTCCGTCGTCAAAGGCAACCGGGCCGAAGGGATTCCAGTAGTTGTCGCGAGGAATGGTGATGGGATGACTGGATAGCGGGTTTGCCGGCTCGCGGCTGTGCCGGGAATCCGCTTCGTACCAAGCCGCCTCGCCGTAGAGCTCGACGTTTTCGCTTAGCTCGTAGTCGAACATCGAGAACAGGTTGATGCGATCGATCTTCGGCGATAGAAAACGGTAGTGGTTGTTATCGAACCTGAGCTCATCGTCCAGCCTGCCATCATCGGTACACAATCCGTTTGGCAAATTGGCCGTGCAGCCTTCGAGAGTGTCGGGCTGAACATGGAACAGGCCGATCGCAGAAGTAACCGGTACGCCGGACACGCTGACGGCCTGCGGCAGCATGAACTGCCCCCAGGCGCCGGACGACGAACGGTTGTCGAGATCCCTGTCGTTTTCGAACGGTGTCCCGGCGAACAGCGGCCGCAGGTCGGAAGATTCAGCGTAGCGACGATCCGCCGTCGGCAGACCCGACTGGTAAGTCCACTCTGCGAACAATGACGCACTTCCGCGGCCAAAAAGCGGTTTTGAGATTTGCAGGTTCGCCGCCGTCCGATCCATGTTGGTCGACTCGGCAACGCCGTGCTGCACGCCGAAGCGTATTCGATCCTCGTCCTGCACGACGACCGTGTTGATGACCCCGGCAACGGCATCCGAGCCATAGACCGAAGAGGCGCCGTCGAGCAGCACCTCGAGGCGCTCGATGGCAAACAGCGGCAGCGCGTTGATGTTGCTCGTCGTTGCCAGCACCTGGTTCTCGGCCTGGGTACCCGGGTGGTTCACCACGCGCCGACCGTTCAACAGGACGAGCGAGTTGCCGCTGCCGAGCCCGCGCAGGTTGGCGGCGGAAACGTCTCCCCGAGCATCGTTGACGCCGTAAAAATAGTTGTCGATGCCATTAAATGAATTCAGCCCGGCGGCCGGGACGAAACCAAACAGGCTGCCGGTGGTATACACGGCGGCAGACTCGATAAACGTCCGGTCGATCGTAACGACCGGCAACATTTCGTTGAAACCGCTACGGCGAATTCTCGAGCCGGTAACGGTCACCTCATCCAGCTGCACAGGCTCCATTGCCGGCGACGGGCGTTGAGGGGGTTCCTCCGAAGCGTCTGCCGCGACTTCCGGAATCGATGCCCTGGGCGCATCAGGCAGCTCGGCAATCGCCGGTGCCGCATGCACGCGATATACCATGTCTGAGTATCGGGTGAAGGTCAGTCCGGAGCCGGCCAGCAGCTCGTCCAGGGCTTCTTCCGTGCCATAACGCCCGTTCAGCGGAATCGAGCGCTTTTCCACGGCGACCGCGGACTCGAAGCCCACGGAGACGCCGGCGACTCGTGCGAACTCCAGCAGAGCGGCGGACAGCGGCTGCTCGGGGATATCAAACTCGAACTGTTGCTGTGCGCTGGCTGATACGCACACAACAAGAGATAGCCAACCGACGATCAGTGCGCTGAGCAGCCGGCATTCGCGCATCATATCGATGTGGTCATGGCCCGGCCTGACGGGTGATCACCGCCGAGGATGAACCAGGCTCCGGTTGTAGCCCGACAGTTCCTCAACGCGCAGCGGCAGAAGCCGCTCGAGGCGTGCCAGCGTGTCAGCACGGCGGTCAAGCTTCAGGGCCACGGTCACCGCCGAGCGCGCCAGGTCCGGATCGCTGATCTCGATGCGACCGTCGTAGTGACGATTGAGGCGATCAATCAGGTCCTGCAGCGGCTGACCGTCAAGGTACAGCCAACCCTCGCGCCACCCGGTCAGGCGGGCGAGATCGGCATTCATCACGTCGCCCAGCGCGGCGCCCAGGTACAGCACCTGCTCGCCCTGCACCAGTTCGATGGCCGCCTGGCCGTCTTCTGCCTCGGATTCGCGAACCCGAACCCGACCTTCGAGCACCGCCACAGTGGCGTCCGCGCCGTACTGCGTCACCTGAAAGGTCGTTCCGGTTACTTCGACCTCAACGGCGTCGTTGTAAACCAGGAACGGACGTGGGTCCTCATCATTCACGTCAAAGAGCACTTCCCCGCCCGGCATCCTGACGACTCGAGCATCGTCCGTGAACGCTACTTCAATAGAAGACAGCGAATTCAGATGGACGCTGGAACCGTCTTCCAGGGTCATGAGAATGCGTTCTCCGGTCTGGGTCTCCACGACCAGCGCGGGACTCGAGAACAGCCAGAGTACGGCGGCAACCGCCAGCAGTGCCGATGCCGCCGCGGCGAGCGCAAAGCGCGGCCGGGCAAAACGCCGTTCCTGAACGCTTGGCCGCTCGCCTTCGTAGAGTTCAGCGACCCGGCCGCTCGCCGAGAACACTTCCAGCATTTGCCGAAAAACACCGGCATGCTCGGGATCGCTGTCGAGCCAGGCCCGGAGTTCCGCGGAGTTTTCCGGGTTGATTTCCCCGGATTGAATGCGGGTAACCCAGTCGGCCGCCTGGTCCCTGATCACATTATCTGGCTGCTTGCTCATATCCCTGAAGTTGCGCTCCGATCAGACGAGTGAAAGCCCTGGCGGACGTACACCCCGCCGTTCCTGCCCAACGACGTTTCAGTTCGCCGAATCCTCACCCCTCACACTCCGAAAATGCGTCATAGAGACGCGCCAGCGCCTTGGACATGTGCTTTTGCACCATACTTTCAGTAATTCCCAGGCGACTCGCGATCTCCGCATAGGGCAGACCTTCCCGCCGTTGCATCAGGAAGACTTCGCGGCACTTGGGCGGCAGATCGTCAACCGCATCCAGGATCACTTCGAGGTCCTGGCGCGCGCTGACCACGGTTTCCGCCGAACGTGACTGGAATCGGGAACGGTCGGCGCTGCGCTCCGCGTCCTGGGCTGCCGCATAGTTGTTGCGGACGCTGCGTCGTCGCAGCAGATCGAAGGTGAGGTTCCTGGCAACGCGAAACAGAAAGCCCCGCGGATTTTCGATTTGCGCATCGGTCGACTGGGTGGAGACTCGCAGGAAGGCTTCCTGGACGATGTCATCAACCTCCACGGCGCCGCTCGAACCGAGCTTACCGCCTACGTAGTTTCGCAGGTCGGATTCATTCTCGCGGAACAGCGCTTCCACTGCGCCAGATTTCGACAGGCTGGTTGCCATTTTTCCCCCGGTCCGCCCGGATTCTTTCTTCGAGCGTTCAACGAGAGTAGCGCATCGCGACCCATCGACAAAGCGGCGCGTCACAGCGTCATGAGCGTTGCCGTTAATCAGGTCGGCAGACCCCAGCGTGCGGGTAGACACGTCGAGTAAAGGCGGAGCAGTCAGGTGCCGTAACGGCGCAATCGATGGTCGGCGCGACCGGCGACGTTCAAGTCGTCTTGCTCGCTGGCCGCGTCTGCCTGAACGCTGACGGGCTCAAGCCAGGACGGTATATGCGCAATTTCGCAAGCCTCATAGGCCCGAATCAGCCGGCGGCTTCCGTCCTTGCCGAAGGCGGCATCTACCAGCACCGCATAGAAAGTACAGAACTTTTCGTTATGTCCTTCGAGTGGCATGCACCAGTGTGCGAGCTGGTGAAGAAAATCCCAGTGTGATCCGCCATAGCGCGGTACTTCGATCGTGTAGCGGTTGGGAAACGTCAGGTTGCAGGGATAACGGCCCGCCTTGTTGACGACCGTGCACAGCGGGTAATCGCTAAACGGCCAGAACGACTTCCTTAGTACCGCCGCGGCAATCGTCGTGTGGTCTTCGGACAGTAACGCCGGAAAGCGTCGGCGCCGGTTCTCGTAGCTTTCCCGGGCCATATTGATGGCTTTCAGGAAACGCGATCTTTCCCTGAGATCGCTGACGTAGCCCAGGCCCTGGGTGCGGGGCGCCTGGCCGGTGCCCCGAGATTGGCAGGAATGACTCATGAATTGTTTTTCTTGAAATTGTTCTCTCTCCCGTTACGACGTTCGACGTGACGGAAACTGCACCTCCGGGGCCAAAATCGCTCAGTAACAGGTGTCCAGGCGGCCTGCAGCGGGCGGTGGCGGGACCGTTATGGCCACGCACGGACGGCTCGGGCGACGCTAAGTCCGGTCAGCGCCTCTGGATGTCGTCGCGCATTCGGGCCGTGCAGGCGATGGCCTCCAGAGAGTGTTGCACCCACTCCCGCACTTCTTCGTCGCCGTCAGATTCGAGACCTTCGAGCGGGGCGACGGCACGTTCGTTGCCGCAGTAACCCAGCGCTCGGACGCTCCATTGACGAACCTCGGCGTCGCTGTCGCCCAGCATGCCGATAAGGGCATCGACGACCCTCTCTTCGGTCTCACCGCGAAGCCCCCGCACCGCCCACTGACGCACCTCGGCTTCAGGGTTTTGCAGAGCACCGAGCATGGCATCGATATCGCCGGTCTCGGTGGAAGCCAGCGTCCTCGTCAGCCATTCGGCAACGTCCGCGTTCTGCTCGGTTGCCAACGCCGCGGCCAGCGTGGTTGTGACGACCGGGTCGTCGATGCCGGCCAGCCCCCGAACCGACCACTCCCGCACTTCCCAGTCGACATCATTCATAGCATCGAGTAACGGCTGTGTTCGAACTTCTGCACCCTGTGACGACAGGCCGCGCACGGCCCACTGGCGAACCTCCGCCTCTCCATCCTGCAGACGATCGATCTGCAGCGCCGCTACAGCAGGGTCTGACCAGCGCGCCAGCGATCGCAGCGCCCATTGCCGAACCCGCGCATCGGCATCATAGCCAGCCTGCACCAGCGGCTCGACGATCCGCCGGTCGTCGTGTGCACCTAGCGCCCAGGCCGAGGCTCCTCGAGTCAGGGGATCGCTG